>CAYZKL010000022.1:0-43384 GCA_964478855.1 uncultured Flavipsychrobacter sp. | reverse complement strand
TTCAGGCGGATGTTCATTTCTATGCGGTCGCCGATCTGTGGTTTACGCGTTCCTTTACCATGCTTCACTATTTTATACTCAAGGCCGGTAGCCAGTCTTGCAAAACCATCGCTCATTTTAGTTTCCTTAGCAGCGGCTGTAGTTTTGTTCTGTGCATTAGCAGATAGCTGCATGCCTGTAGTACAGGCAATCAAACCTGAAAAAAGTACGATCTTAGGTATCCGTTTCATTTAATGAAAAACTTTTATTTAGAAATGATAGTTAATAGATTCTGATAAGACAGTAATTATTGAGCAGAGGTTGGTGGACCTTGCTGCATCTGTGCAGCAGGAGCGCCAGCTTTAACATCTGTGATATCTACATCAAATATCAAAATCGCATTTGCACCAATACCAGGAGGGCCCTGTTCGCCATAAGCGAGTGGTGAAGGCAAATATAAAGTTGCCTTTGAACCTTTTTTCAGTACAGTTACACCATCATCCATTCCTGGTATCATCTGGCGTGCGCCTACTGTGAAAGTCAGGGCATCGGTATGTTTGAATGTAGTATCACGGTTAGTATCAAATATATGGCCATCAAGTGTTTTGCCGGTATATTTCATGCTTACGGTCTGGCCTGCAGCTATAGTAGCACCTGTACCTTCTTTTTCGATGGTATAGTAAACACCTTTTTCAGTTTTCTGCGCTTTGATGTTGTTCTTAGCGAAGTAATCCTGCAGCGTTTTGTCTTCAGCCTGTACCTGCTCCATTTTCTTGGCATCAGCTTCTTTCTGATAGTCAGCCATAGATTTTACAGAAATAACAGAAAGAGATATAGTGATTTTTTTGCCTTTCTTCATCCATGGTGGTAACTGGCCTCTTTGTGCTTCAGGAGTTTCTTTGATCAGTGTATCACATGAAATCTCGATGAGTACGCTGTCGCCGGCTGAAAGCAGTGGTAATACAGCAAGCCACTGGCCGCTGCCTTTTACCGAGTCAACACGAATTACTGCAGGTTTATCATTGTTTTGTTTACGGCTGTCACCAAGGACCATCGTATCTGCTTTCGCAAGTATGTGAAACTCATCAATATCTCCGTATGCGGCATTTTTGCCCGGAGCGTCTTTTACGATCTTGTATTCAATACCATTGATCTTTTTGAAACCACCTTCGTTCTTACATCCGGTGTTGCTGATGAGTGCTGCGCCAAGTATGGCGATCGGTAAAAATTTGTTTATCATGTTTTTTAATTTACTTTTTTATACTTGTTGGTTTAGTTTATTAATTTTTAAACGTATTTATTTATTTTGGGTGAATATCGGACAAAATTTTCTTAAAATATGCTATAGTTTCTATAAATGTTGATTTACTACGTCCGCCGGAAGCATTAAAGTGCCCGCCGCCATCGAAATAGTGCCTTGAAAAGGTACTTACATCAAAGTCGCCCTTACTTCTGAAGGATAGTTTCACCTCATCGCTACGCTCAGTGATCAGTGTGGCAAACCGGATACCGGAAATGCTTAAAGGGTAGTTGACCAACCCTTCTGTATCACCACTCTGTGATTTGAATAATTGCAGGTCTTTTTTTGACAGTGTAATGAGCGCGGCATTATACTTATGAAAAACTTCCATTTTTTCGATCAGCACGTACCCTAAAAAGCGCATACGTCCTTCGCTCCAGGAATCATAGACTTCTTCATGAATGCGTGTATGGTCAAGGCCGCGGTGTTTCAGGTCGGCAGCCATGGTATGCACAGAAGCAGTTGTAATAGGGAATTTGAATGAACCGGTATCTGTCATCAGGCCGGTGTACAGGCATGCTGCTATATCAAGGTCTATCAGTGCATTATCACCGCTAAGGTTAATGAAGTCATATACCATTTCGCAGGTACTGCTTTTTTCCGGTATGCTCATACCGTAATCCCATACCGGCTTTGGAAACAGGTGGTGATCCAGTAATATTTTTGGTTGTGTAGCGTCGGCAAGGGCCTGCTCCAGGTGTTTGGTACGGCTGTAATCATTGAAGTCGAGGCAAAACACAAGGTCTGCTTCAGTCAATGCTTTCAATGATTCTGACGGTTGCGCCTCATAGTTAAGCATCATATCCACTCCCGGGATCCATGACAGGAAATCTGGAATTTCGCCCGGCGATACCGGACTTACATTATGTCCCTTTTTAGTAAGGTATAAGGCCAGCCCCATCATGCTGCCTATTGCATCGCCATCAGGTTTGTGATGCGTTGTTATGAATATCTTTTTAGGAGCTTGCAGTAAAGGGAAAGCGTCTTGGATCGGCCGCATTGTTTATGGTCCCTGAGCCGCAATAGTGCAGCCTTTTCTTATGGGGCTGCAAATGTATGATTTCTTATTGTGAAGACAAAAGTTAAAAAATCTGTAATAAGGTGTAGAATCGCTTGTTTTTCTTACACAGAAGCATGTAGCGATGTATTTTACCATTATCTTTGCGCCGATAATTTTAAAACAACTTATATATGTCAAATCGTACATTCACGATGATCAAGCCGGATGCAGTAAAGGCCGGAAACATTGGTAATATTTTGCAAATGATCAATGCGGCAGGTTTTCGCATTGTTGCTATGAAGTATTTACATATCAGCACAAAGCAAGCTGAGCAATTTTATGAAGTACATGCAGCACGCCCATTCTACGGTGAGCTTACCGAATTTATGAGCAGTGGTCCTATTGTGGCTGCCATCCTCGAAAAAGATAATGCAGTTGCTGATTTCCGTAAATTGATAGGTGCTACCAACCCTGCTCAGGCGGAAGAAGGTACTATCCGTAAAAAATATGCGGCATCAGTAGGCGAGAATGCAGTACATGGTTCTGACAGCGATGAAAATGCGAAGATCGAAGGCAGTTTCTTCTTCAGTGGTTTAGAGCAGCATTAATTCAGTATTGAGAATTATAAAAAATGTCCCGGTAGCTATGCTGGGACATTTTTTATTGTGGCATTACATGAAAACAATGGTTTTATTTCTTTTGATGAGTATAACTGAAAATTGCAGGTACATGAATAATTCTATACCTTTATTATAAGTATGAAGGAGATGTTTATCTTAATTGCAGAAGATGATGCTGATGATCGTTTCTTGTTGCAATCTGCCTTTGAGGAAAATGGCTTTACAGATGAGTTATATTTTGTAGAGAACGGAGTGGATCTGCTGGAATATCTGAATAAACAGGTGGCCGGTGAAGGCGCATATAAGATGCCATGGTTTATTTTCCTGGACCTGAACATGCCGAAGAAAGACGGCAGAGAGGTATTAAAGGAGATCAAGCAGAATGAGTTATTCAAGAATATTCCTGTAATAGTTTTCAGCACCACTAATAATGAGCAGGAAATGCGCCGTTGTTATGAACTGGGTGCCAATTCCTATATAACTAAGCCAAACAGTTTTGAGGGGTTAATAAAAACAGTGGCCACGTTGCGTAGCTACTGGACCCATACTGCCGGAGACCCTAATACCTAACGCATGGCCAGCGGCATTGTTTTTGTAAGATAGTAATGATGTTCTTTTCCCTATCAGGTGCTTGCATAATATGAGTATAAAGAACAAAACATGAATATATATTACGCTGTTGAAACTTTGATTATATTGCGAACCTGTGAAGCTTAAAAGGAACCATGCCCATAAATAGAAAGATACTGATAGTAGATGACGAGACGGATCTTTGCATGCTTTTAAAAGATTACTTTGTACGTAAAAACTACGAGGTCATAGTATCTCACACGCTTACAGAAGGGAAACATTTTTTAAAATCGGGAGATCCGGGTATCCTTTTTCTTGATAATAATCTACCGGATGGTGAAGGGTGGAAGGACGCACCGGTTATAGCTAAAGAATTTCCGGATGTTTATATAGTATTGATCAGTGCATTTCATTCTGCCCCCCCTGTTATGCCGGATAATTCTCAATACCGCGTTATAGAAAAACCAATAAGGTTCTCTGACCTTGATAAAGAGTTTTCAGACCTTCTTTAATTCCTCATATTCTCTACATAAAAAAACTACCCGTTATGCGGGTAGTTTTTTTATGTAGTCAGTTATGCTATACAGATCCCCTTCTGATAAAGCCTAGCAGCAGGGATATAATTGCTAATACAAGCAATATGTGTATGATTGAACCTGCGCTATAAACAAAGGAGCCAAGCAGCCAACCGATAATCAGGATAATTGCGATGATATACAGTAGTGATCTCATAAAAATGGTTTTACTAATCACTAAAAAACATTGTGCCATCACCCCCTTTTAGCTGGAAGTTTTAATTTGCCAATGGAAATGTAATAGCAAATGAAGTGCCGGTACCCGGTTCTGAAGTGACCTCGATATCGGCCTTGTGTGCCTGCAATATGTTCAGTGTAAAGGTAAGCCCGAGGCCAACACCATTTCTTTTCTGTGTAAAATATGGTTCAAAAAGCCTCGATATATTTTCCTCGCTGATACCGCAACCATTATCACTGATCGTAAGCACCACAGCGCGGCCCGTCTGTTGAACCGAGATGGAGAGGCAGCCTGTCTGCTCTTCCATCGCCTCTACGGCATTGATCACGATATTGAGCAGGGCCAGTTTCAGCTTTTCTTTATCGGCCATTATTTCCTGGCTGTCATTAGGATAGCTGATCTGTAGTTTTATATGCTTCAATGTTAGTCTGTCGATAGATGCACCGATAACATCGTCAAGTATAGTTTGCAGTGTTTGTTTCTCCAACACATTTTCTGATGGTCTTGAGGTGTTCAATAGTTCGCTGATCAGGTCACTGATACGCCTGCAGTTCCGCTCTATGATGTTCATGTACATCTGCATCCCCTCATCCTTAATGTCATGCTGCAATTGTTCTACAGAGAGCGTAATATTATTGAGCGGGTTACGGACCTCATGCGCTATAGTGCGCACCAGCCTGCCGGCAGCTGCCAGTTTTTCTCCTTGCAGATTTGCCTTTTCTATTTTCTTAAGGTTGGTAATATCGTGGATGATGCCCTGTACATAGCCATCATTGTTCAGCGTGTCTTCAGGGGTAACGGTAAGCGTGCAGTATTTTTTATCTCCGTCTTTTGTGTTCAGCATCACTTCCAGATCATTTACCTCGTGATGATGGGAAACTGAGTGCTGCAGGTATTTTTTATGCTGGGCCTGGTCCACCAGGTCGCACAAGTTCATATCCAATACATCTTCTTTGTCATAGCCAAGCAGGTTTCTTACTGCCTCATTCACATCGACAAACTGTAAGTTGTTATCAGCTACAAATACCACATCTTTCGATTGTTCAAAGATGCTCCTGTATTTTCGTTCATTGTATTTAAGTGCCTTAATGGTAGCGGCCCTATCTAATGCATAACGGATGCAGCGTTCCATTTTTTCTACAGACAGTTCTGTCTTAACAAGGTAGTCTACCGCACCAAGTTGCATGGCCTGTATATCTACTTCATAATTTCCTTTGCCGGTTAATAATACAATAGGTTCCTGGCAGTTAAGGTTATATGCTTCTTTAAGAAAATCAACACCGGATTTGGCGCCAAGCCGATAATCCACAAAGAAAAGGTCATAGCCGCCATTGCGCAGGTGTTGTAACCCCTGGCTGTAGTTTTTACACCAGTCAAGCTGAAAAGAGTTACCGGGTATTGACTTTATATAATCACAGGTAATAATGAAATCGTCCTCGTCATCGTCAACTATAAGGATCCGTGCACTTTTGTTGCCAAGGCTCATAAATTTGTATTCTTATTTTTATACTGATGCTGTGGTAGGATAAAGGTGAATCTTGCTCCCTTATCCGGTACATTCTCAGCAAATATGATCCCATTGTGGTACTCTAGTATTTTCTTGCAGATAGCAAGCCCTATGCCCGAACCCGGGTATTCAGATTTACCATGTAGTCGCTGAAATACCTGGAATATTCGTGTGGCATATTCATTTTCAAATCCAATACCATTATCTGTTATCTGTATCTTATGGTAAACGATGTTCTGAGGTAGTTCGAATTGCCGTTTATCTTCGTCACTTAGCAGGTGTGTTTCTATAGCTATTACAGGAGCAACGTCTTGTTTATGAAATTTGATGGCATTGCTGATTATGTTGTTAAATACCTGTTTCATTTGTGAGGGTACAGCGTCCAGGGTGGGTAGGGTATGAGTGTCGAATGTAGTACCGGTCTCTTCTATTACTAATTCCAGCTCAGACTTCACTTCACGCAATACCACATTCAGATTCACTGTTTCGTAAGGCAGCATTGTTTTAGTGATCCTTGAAAAATCAAGCAGATCATTGATCAGTGACCGCATATTTTCCGCAGATGCTACTATGCGGGAAAGGTACATGGCTCCGTCTCCGGTCAGTACATCTTTATATCGTTCCGTAAGTCTGTCGCTGAATGTCGTGATCTTTCTCAGCGGTTCCTGCATGTCATGACTGGCTACATAAGCAAACTCTTCCAGTTCTTTGTTAGAATGATGGAGCTCACGTACTTTATTTTCAAGATCATCTTCAATTCGTTTTTGTTCTGTAACATCCCTGATACTACCTGCAAATTTTATTGCTTTACCATCTTTACTCCTTATAACTCTTGCAAGCGCATGTACTCTCTTAGTATTATTTTTGGCAGTAATGATCTTGTATTCCATACTCATATCTTCACCGGTAGCTATAGCATGGCCTATGGCTTCAGCCACCCTGTTTTTACTATCCGGATGTATGAAGGAAGCATAGAATTCATTATTGATCTGCTGCTGATAATTATCAAGCTCATAAATATTATACAAGCCATCCGACATGAATATTTTATCGGTAGAAAGTATCCATTCAAATGTGCCGAATGCATCACTGTTGAAATGCTCGAGGAACAATTCGGAAGTATTGAAAGAGGTGTAAGGACTATGCCACCTCGAAAGATCGGGGTGCAATGTCAGGTAGAACTTTTTATTGTCTTTATCGAACGGAGCAGCATATAAATAGAATGGTTTCTTTGTTCCGTCTTTAGCAGTCAGGTGATATATAACGTACCGGGAACGTGCTTCAATGTTCTCTTTCGATATATTGAGCTGGTATAATAACCGTTCGTATAAATAGTGTTCAATGATCTCGGAGAAGTAAATATTTGAGGTCTCGATGTCTGAATTATTGTAGCCTAAATAGTGCTCAAATATACTATTGACAAATAGCAGTTTAAGATCAGAGGACTGTATTATCGCAATAAGACCGGGTCCTCCCATAGCTATCTGCTCATATAGAGCAGAAGCATTTTTGGGTTCCTGGTCGTATTCGTTAATATCTTCTGTTGTAGTCTTTTCCATTATTACCACAGGTGCAAATCTTATTGGTCAATATTGAATTCCTTAAACTGCCTCATTTTATTATACAAGGTCTTCCTATCTACATTGAGGAGTTTTGCAGCTTTGCTTTTATTATAATTTGATTGCTTGAGCGCGTCCAGTATTACTTCGTATTCAGCATCGAGGTTAGCACTTTTCAACTTGTTCTCGAAAGAGACAGGAGCCTGTTCCGTAGTTTCACTTTCTGCTTTGCTGTTGCCCGGCGCATCAAATTGTAGTTTGTAAAAATTGCTGATCTCAAATGGGAGTGACTTCACCTCTACCAGTTCGCTATCGCTGAGCAGGGTAGCCCTTTTGATCACATTTTTCAGCTCACGCAGGTTGCCATACCAGATATAATTGTTGAAAATATTTTCTACTTCTTTCGTAAAGCCTTTTACATTTTTCCCCAGTTCTTCGTTGGTCAGTTTCAGGAAGTGGTGTGCAAAAAGCATAATGTCCTTTTTGCGCTCGCGCAGCGGTGGTACATCTATACTGAACTCATTGAAACGGTGATACAGATCTTCCCTGAATTTGCCCGAACGGGCAGCGTCCCAGAGCTTTTCGTTGCTTGCGATTATGAACCTGAGATCGAGGTCTATATCTTTATTGCCACCGACACGTCGTATCTTCCTTTCCTGTACTACCCTCAACAGAGATATCTGTATCTCGTAAGACAGGTTGGCTATTTCATCAAGAAATATTGTGCCCTCATGAGCTATTTCCAGACTCCCTATTTTTTGGTTAAGCGCACCTGTGAATGATCCTTTTTCATGACCGAACAGCTCGCTGCCGGCCAGCCCTTTGGAAAGGGCACCGCAATCAATTGCCACAAACGGCTTATTTGCTCTTTTGCTCTTCTGGTGTATCTGCTGTGCAATAGCTTCCTTACCACTTCCGCTTTCGCCGTATATAATAACGCTGAAGTTGGTAGGGCCGACAAGGTCTATCTGCTTCATGATCGTTGCAAACTCCGGGCTATCTCCCATCACATACTGGCTGTTATCAGTTTTGCGTGTTTTACTGTTTGCAGCGTTTACCGGACCCTGAGCAGGTTTAGCTGCCACTTTGTTTTCCTGTGGTTCTTCATCCAGTGCTTTCTTAATGGTCAGCAGTATTTCATCCGGGAACAAAGGCTTGGTGATATAGTCATATGCCCCAAGCTTCATTACTTCTACTGCGTCTTTTACATCGCTATATCCGGTAATAATGATGACTGCTGCTTCAGGATGCGCTTCTTTGATCTTACCCAGCAATTGCATGCCAGTCATGTCATCCAGCCTGAAATCACACAGCACCAGATCAGGGGCGTTTTTTTTCATCCACTCTATTGCTGCCTGGCCACTGTTTGCATGAGCAACTACATACCCGTTCCTTGTAAGGAAACGGGTAAGAAGCATGCACATGTCGTTATCATCGTCAACTACTAGTATTTTATGCATATATTTCGGGGTTGTTCAAATATAATCAATTTAGTTCAAATGGGCTAGATGGCATTATGCCCATACTGCCCTTATTTGGGCAATTGGTATATGCATCTGCTCTCTGTATTTTGCTACTGTGCGGCGGGCTATATTATAGCCTTTAGCAGATAGCAGTGATACCAGTTGCTGATCGGTATAAGGGTGTTTTTTATCCTCAGCAGATATTGTATCTCCTATCACAGACTGTATAACTTTGTTGCTGATCACTTCTCCTTTTTTATCAGCTATACCTTCACTGAACAGTTTTTTCAGGTATATGATGCCGAAGTGAGTTTCTGCATATTTATTGCTGGTGATCCTGGATATAGTTGAAATATCCAGTCCGGTTATATCTGATATATGGCGAAGCACCATTGGTTTTAGTTTGTGAATATCTCCATCAATAAAATATTCGTGCTGCAGTTCTACTATGCATTGCATAATGCGTAGCATGGTGTCTTCTCTTTGCTTTACTGCATTCACAAACCATTGTGCACTGCTTAGTTTGCTTTTTACATACTGGTTAGCAGTTTTATCTTTATTGCTTATCTGGCTCGCAAGCTGATCGTACAAAGACTGGTTTACAAATACAGAACCGGTTCTGCTGGAGTATAGATTTACCTGTATTGTGTCTCCATTATTAGTAATAATATAATCAGGTATGATAGTGTTTTTGTGGTGTTGTCCTGATTCTTCGGTAACAGGATAGAACTTTAATCCGGCAATCAGGTTCAACACTACTTTCAGTTCTTCATCATCTATTTTTAATGTATGGTGCAGTTTCTCAAACTGGCGGTGCATAAGGTCGTTATAGTGATGTTCCATAAGGCTGATCGCACATTTCACATCCGGCCTTTTCACATTCATTTTGCGCAACTGTATCAGCAGACATTCACGGATACTGCATGCACCTATGCCTATAGGATCGAGTGTCTGAACTATTGCCAGTCCTCTTTTTATCAATTCCGGTTCCACAATATTTTCCAGGTGAAAGGACAGATCATCTGCCACTTCTTCGAGCGTGCGGTCCATTATACCATATGGGTTCAGTATATCTATTATATACTCGGCCACTGCCAGGTCTTCGCTGCTCAGTTCCAGCATATGCAGCTGGCGCTTTGCATCTTCCTTAAAGTTAGGCATATCTACTATAGGCGTATTCGGCGCTACCTCTGCATCAAAATAGTTCTGATAGTCTGATTTGTAATCAGGCCTGTCCTCATAGATCATTTCATCCCAGTCCTGGTAATCCTGCACATCATCTTTTGATAATTTAGAACATTCATCATCATTTGATTTTTGTTCCATTTCATCCAGGAAAGGATTTGTCTCCAACTCATTTTTGATCCTTTGCTGCAATTCCAGAGAATTCAGGAAATACAAATTAAGTAGTTGTATCTGCTGTGGTAGAATTTTTAGTTGTTGCCTCTGTGACTGTTGTTGCGCTATCATAGTGTGTCGATTTTCTACCACCTGTAAAACAATCTTAAAGCCAAATTCGGGTTTTAAGCCAACTTTTTTGATTGCATGGATAAGTGGTTGATTAGTAGCATTCTATGATTTTGCGATTTGCTGATTTTTTATGGAGTAGAATTTATCAATGTGTTTTATTTACTGACTGTGAGGAATTTGTTCTACATAATGTAGATTTGACATTCAATGAAAAAGAGGCTGCTTGCTATAACCTTCGCTTTCTGCATATCATTTGTAGCAATGGTTGCACTTTCGCTCTATTCCATGCAGCGGTTTACCACTTTTGCCAGTTATTCAGACCAGGTAAACCATAGTAATTCAGTGATCATTTGCCTTAGTAAAGCAGAGATAAGCCTGCGCGATATAGACAGGACCGAACGAGGCTATATGCTTACCCAGGATACCATGTATGTACGATTTATGAATAATGCTGTGGACAGTATCAATAAAGCAATACTCCAGTTACAGCAAATGGTAGCAGACAATGAACAACAGCAGAAGAGCATAACGCTGCTAAAAGGCAATGTGGCTATCCGCATTGCTGCATTGAGGGATAATATTTCTTATGTAGATACAGCAAAATCAACAGCACCTTCCAAATATTACTTCGACAGCAGGCAACTGATGATAGAATGCTCACGAATGTTGCGTGCCATAAAACTTGAAGAAAATATATTGCTGAAAGAGCGTTTCGAGATCAAGCAATTCTATCAGCAGTTAGCTAACCGTACGCTGATATTCCTATTATGTGTTTTTTGCCTTGTCACATTGGTCTTGTTTATTTTTATGATCAGGGAGCTGAGAACCAGGATGATATTCCAGGAAGAATTACAGGCAAAGGTAATGGATCTGAAACGTTCCCACAGCGAGTTGGAGGAGATAGCTTATGCCGCTTCGCACGATCTGCAGGAGCCGTTAAGAAAGATACAGGTATTCAGTAACATGCTTATACTTGGCAATACTGTTGCCGATGAGAAAGCTAAAGAAACACTTCACCGTATCAATAGCTCTGCGGGCCGTATGCAGGTATTGATCACAGATCTTATCAGTCTGACCAACCTTACTAAAATTGATGAATTAAGATCTCCTGCCGACCTGGGCAGAGTAATGGAATATGTTTTGATAGATACCGACGAGGTAATAAAAGAGAAGAATGCTTTGGTAGAAGTTTTACCGCTCCCTGTAGTCGATGGCTATTATAACCAGCTGAAAATACTGTTTAAAGCCCTGCTCGACAATTCTTTGAAATTTACACGGGATGGGGTAAGGCCAATAATCAATATCAGTACCGAGATCGTAAGCGGGGATGAACTTGCAGAAGTAAATCCTAACTTAAAGCACAGGCGTTTTTATCGCATCACTTTTTCGGATAACGGTATTGGCTTTGATAATATATTCATCAAAAAGATCTTCCGGATCTTTCAGCGGTTACACAATCACGATGCTGCATATGAAGGGAAGGGTATAGGACTCGCCATTTGTCAGCGCATCTTGGCAAACCATGAAGGTTATATTTTAGCCAGTGGAATACCCAATGTTGGTGCGCAGTTTAAATTGTACTTTCCTTTAGGTGATTAGCCTGAATACTTAGCATAAATATGATAGCACCCTGTATTAGTAGGGTGGTACAGTGCATTGAAGAAAGGTCAGATCGAATTGAACCTGTCCGGATTGTATCCACTACCCGGTGGGCGTGGCGTACGTGGACGGAATGTTTTTGCAGGGCCTCCGAAACCAGGGCGAGTACCCGGGCCTTTAGTATTGTTTTGCTTAGCTTCTTTTACAGATATGATATTACCTTCAAAAAATGTGGCATCAAGATTATCAATAGCATCGAACCCGTGAAACTTATCAGCCATTTCAACAAATCCAAAACCACGGGAAATCCCTGTAGCATTATCAAATATGATCTTAGTGGAGATCACTTCGCCAAATTCTTCAAATAATGGCCTGAGGCTTGTAGCTACTGTGTCCGGATTGAGGTTTCCAACAAAAAGGTTCATGACTGATTGATTATTATCTAACGCTAAGAATGTGATACAAGATACTTATTTCTTTTATTAACCCTGTATTGAAGAAGGATTTTTTTTTCGATCGAACAATTTAAATTAATTATTATGCTTATGTGAGCAAATTACTTGTTACTTAATCTTGCTATTTTGAGAATATTTCATATATTTAGATTGTAAAAATCCTGATTAATTCGCAAGAAGGATTATTACTTGTTTATTAATAAGCTAGTATAAACTTATTACCGCACCACTTATAACCTAATTGGCATGACTAAAAATATATACACGCATATAAATAGAGTTTTATTTAACTGTGCTGAAGTAAAGAATCCTTTTGGAACTATTCTGAAAATCTTTCCTTTCTTACTTTTTGCTGTGGCCCCATTTGTTTCTCAGGGGCAAGTAACTGCAAGGTTTACAATGAGCGATAGCGCCGGGTGCGCCCCACTGATCGTCCATTTTACTAACACTTCTACAGGAGCAACATCTTATTCGTGGAATTTGGGGAACAGCACAGTATCTTCACTTACGGATGTTTCAACCAGCTATACATCCGCAGGTACTTATACGGTTACACTGGTCGCGTCCAATGGTTCGGTAACAAATACATACACCAAGCTCATTGTTATATACCCTCAGCCAACTGTCAATTTTACAGCAAGCGATACAGCTATTTGCCCGGGCTCCTCAACCACATTTACAAGTACATCTACTCCTGGAATGACAGGGGGATTGACCTATAACTGGAATTTCGGCGATGGTTTTTTCAGCGCAGCTACCGGCCCCTCTCATGTTTATGCAGCTCCCGGCTTCTATACAGTTTCATTGCTTGCCACCAATTCGGCAGGCTGTGCCAGTACATTAAGCCGCGGTTCTTATATTCGTGTTGTTAATCGACCTAACGTAAGATATCGCGCTTCTGACTCTGTTTTTTGTGCCGCACCGGGCGTCACTACGCTTACCAATATGACTACCGGTTCTTCTCCGTTTGTTTATTTATGGAGATTTGGCGATGGAGGGACCTCAACATCCACAAATCCTTCGCATACCTACACTTCGCCGGGCGGGTATAATGTCACCCTAAGAGTTACAGATAGATACGGTTGCATTGACAGCCTCGTGAAACCTTCTTACATGAATGTTGGTAATCTTACAGCTGCATTTACTTCTGTACCAACAGCGTGTATAAGAACGGGTGTGAATTTTTCCAATTCAAGCAGCCCTCACTTATCAGATCTCTGGAGGTTTGGAGACGGCAGTACATCTACTTTGGCAAATCCGGTACATGCATATACAGCTACAGGTACTTATTCTGTAAAGCTAAGAGTATTTGACGGAGCATGTTATGACAGTGTTACACGCAACGTTACGATCACAGGTGCTACAGGTACATTTACTATTACACCTACCAATCCTTGCCCTGCACCTGTAGCGCTTACTTTTAATGCTACAGTACCGGCAGGATGCTCTGTATCCTGGTTGTTTGGGGATACTACCATGGGTAGCGGTAATCCTATTACACATACCTACAACTACGCGGTAATTGATACCCAGCGTATGGTTGTTACTGATCCTATGGGTTGCAAAGATTCTGTTTTGATATATGACTCCTCATTTAAGCTTATAGGTCAGTTAAGTGCTAGACCATCAGTTGGCTGTATACCTGTTGCTGTCAATTTTTTCCTCAATATACAACCCTGCTACCACTGCTTATGATTTCTTCTCATATCCGTTCGCTCTTACATCATATTCATGGAATTTCGGAGATGGTTCGCCCACATCCACATCACTAACCCCGGCTCATACATATACCGCAGTGGGCACTTATACCGTAACGCTAACGGTTACCACTGCTAATGGATGTACTAAGGTTGAGCGAATTAAAATTATTGCAGGAGCACCACCTGTAGCTTCTTTTAATGTCAGTTCTTCCAGGGTATGTGGAGGTAAGCCAATTACATTTACCAGTACATCTACCGGTGCTGTAAGTTATTACTGGAGATATGGTGACATCTCTGCAGATAGCAATACAACGAGCGTAATGGTGCATAAATACTCTACACCCGGTACTTACAATGCCAGCCTCACCGTATATAACAATGGTTGTCCCAGTGCCCCTTTTTACCGAACGATTATTATTGATTCACCCGTGGCTGTAATGCATGTAGGTTATGCATGCATACCCAACAACCAGGTGCGGTTTACCAATTATTCATTTGGGGCATCTTCCTTAGTATGGCTATTTGGTGATGGTAATACTTCTACTTTGCCAACCCCGGTACATAGCTATTCAGCTCTTGCTGCATATACTGCTACCCTTGCCACTTTTAATGCCACAACTGGTTGCAGAGATACTGCTACTGCATTCATTGATCTGAGAAGGCCATTCATGCATTTTTCAACACTTGACTCTACGATCTGCAGGGATCAGGTAGATACATTTACTTCTACATTTGCCAGTACTATGTTCCCTATCGGTTACAAATGGTATCTCAATGGTACACTTATAGATAGTTTGAACAGGGATTTCAGATATACATACCGTACAAGAGGTGTTCATTCCATTATGCTTGTTATTAAGGATAGCCATGGTTGTAATGATACATTGATACGAAATAACTGTATAGTTGTTGCAAAACCGATTGCCAATTTCAACTTTAGCCCAACCGGAGGTTGTTTGCCTGTACATGTCAACTTTACTGATCTTTCCACTGACGTACCGGGTACTTTCATGACTAACCGTGCCTGGACATACGGAGATGGCGCTACTTTTATTTCACCTGCCGCTTCATCGATTCATAGTTATACCGCAACAGGAACATATGCGCCCAAACTAATTGTCACAGATAACATTGGGTGTATGGATACCCTGGCCACAGGGTCGGTTGTTGCAAATAAACCTAAGGCATCCTTTACTATCGGTGGTGGTACTAACCTCTGCATCGGTACAAATGTGGTGTTTACAAACACATCGATCGGGGCTGTAAGTTCTTACTGGCAATTCGGAGATGGGTTTACCAGTACTGCAGTTTCTCCAAGCCATGTGTATGCGACCTCAGGTTCATTTACTGTTACGCTGATCGTTACGGATGCCTTTGGTTGTAAGGATACATTATCACAACCCGGATTTTTTACTGTTAGTTTACCTCCTGTCGCATCATTCTATATGAGCGATTCGTTTGCTGTTTGTCCGCCGCTCAACTGCTTCTTTACTAATACCAGTGTTGGGGCTGCAACATATTCATGGACATTCGGAGATGGTAATTCATCGGTTGCGTTTGGACCAAGTAATACTTATGTAGTACCGGGCCATTATACTGTAAAACTTGTTGCAACAAACGCTTTCGGCTGCTCCGATTCTACCATTGGTCATGCAGTGTTATTTGGCTATTCCGGTGCATTTTCTTATTCCCCAAGAGCTGGTTGTTCGCCATTGCCGGTCGGGTTCACTGCTGTATTCAGCGGAGTGAGTAGCATAGTATGGGATTTTAATGATGGTGTAATATCCCCCCCGACCACCGTTCCTACTACAAGCCATACATATAACACGGCAGGGTATTACAGACCAAAACTCATTTTGACAGATAGCTCAGGATGTTCTGCTTTCAGTATCGGTACAGACAGTATTAAAGTAGATACTATAATGCCGGCTATCAGGTTTTCTCCATTACCGGTATGCCAGTTCTATCCTGCTAGTTTTATCGATTCTTCTTACAGTTATTTTTCATCTTCCACAGCATGGTCCTGGACCTATGGGCCCGGGTTAACGAGCTCAGCTCCGTCTCCTTCTTATACTTACACAACCGCCGGCACTTACCCTGTCAGGCTCACTGTAACTAATGCCAACGGTTGCGTCGCCACTGTTACTAAAAGTGTTACGGTCATACCTGCACCAATGCCTATAACAGGTATTTTCTCTATTTGCACCGGTTCCTCTACATCCCTTACCGATGGTACGCCCGGAGGGACATGGTCTAGCAGTAATCCGGCTGTTGCTACTATCAATACAACAACCGGGCTGGTGACTGCAGTATCAACCGGTACTACCGTTATTTCTTATATCGCAGGTACCGGATGTCCGGCTACAGCTAACATTGTGGTTAATCCTGCACCTGCACCTATTACGGGTCCTTCCAGTGTTTGTGGCAGTCTCAGTATAACACTCAGCGATGCCACGCCGGGTGGGGTATGGAGCAGTGCTACTCCTGCAAACGGCACTGTATCAACTGCAGGTGTTGTAACCGGTTTAGCACCGGGGGTTGCCACTATCAGTTATTCATTTGGCTCAGCATGTGCCGTTTCCAAAACAATAACGGTCAATCCACTCTCAGCTATTATAGGGCCAACAGCAATCTGTAATGGGCTTACCACAACATTCAGTGATGCTACCCCTGGTGGTACCTGGAGCAGTTCTGCACCAGGAATTGCTTCTATCGTATCGGGTTCAGGCTTTACTACTGGTTTAACACTCGGTACTACCGTAATATCATATGCATTACCTTCCGGTTGTACAGCTACTAATACATTGACCGTAAATCCGGTACCCGGTCCTATCGCAGGGCCGTCACAGCTATGTAGCGGCACTACTATTACCCTCAGTGATGGTGTAGGTGGTACATGGAGCAGCAGCATCCCTGCCATCGCAACAGTTGGAAGTCTGACAGGTATCGTGACGGGTTTAGCTCCGGGCACAGTCAATATCACTTACTCCCTTGGGGCAGGATGTACGGTTACCACTACTGTTCTTGTTAAACCTTCACCTGCTCCTATTGCAGGTGTTGGCGCAGTATGCCAGGGTTCATTCATTACATTATCTGATGCAACTGTTGCAGGTACATGGAGCAGTTCAAGCACAGGTATAGCTACAATAGGCGTCAGTTCGGGTATTGTATCAGGTATATCACCCGGTAATTCGGTGATCTTATACTTACTTACCAATGGTTGCTCAGCATCCAAGACCATAACCGTCAACCCTGTTCCTCCCGCCATTACAGGTGTTACCAGGGCTTGCGTAGGACTCACTTCAACATTGATCAATGCTGGTGGCGGAACATGGAGCAGTAGTAGCCCGGGTATAGCCTCAATAGGTGTTTCGTCAGGAGTTGTTACGGGTATGGCGAGCGGCACCAGCACTATTATATATGCTTATCCTACAGGTTGCAGGGCTACCATTACGTTTACGGTCAATCCGCTTCCTTTGCCTATTACCGGCTCTGCAAATGTATGTGCAGGCTCCTCTGTTGCTTTGAGTGATGCTACTCCGGGAGGAACATGGAGTACTACTATGCCTACTACTGCAAGTATTGACAGTATTACAGGTGTTATTACGGGTATTTCTTCGGGACTTACAACAGTTACATATACATTGCCAACAGGCTGTATTACTACGAGGCTTATTACGGTGAATGCGGTACCTCCTCCTATTTATGGGGTTTCAAGTATTTGTCATGGCGGTACTACTACGCTTTCAGACCTGGCACCAGGAGGTATATGGAATAGCAGTGACCCAACAAAAGCATTTATTAATTCTACTACAGGCGATGTTGTCGGAGTATCACCCGGCACTGTGGCCATAAGTTATACGATTATCGGGCTTAGTTCATGCCCGGCTTTATTGTCATTTACAGTTAATCCGTTACCGGCTCCTATTACCGGTAATACTACTGCCTGTATCGGGCTGATTACCACACTCAGCGATGCAGATGCAGGCGGTGCATGGAGCAGCAGTAATCCGGGCGTAGCCTTTATTGGCCCTACTTCAGGGTTCCTGACCGGCGTTACCGCTGGTTCTGTTATCATTACTTACACATTGCCTACGGGTTGCGCTATCACAAGGCCGCAGATCGTTAATCCTACACCAGTGGCGATAGCAGGCCCTGCAAGGGTTTGTGAAGGTCTTACTGTAACACTAAGCGATGCTACGCCGGGTGGTATCTGGAGCAGCAGTAATCCGTCTGTTGCAGATATTGGTACGGGTACTGGTATTGTTACAGGTATTACAGGAGGCTCAGTGACGATGAGTTATACCAAAACCGGTTGCTCTGCATTACTTCCATTTACCGTCAATCCGTTGCCTGCGCCGATTACCGGTGCCGGTAATATTTGCGGGTTCGGAGCCACCATTCATGTTCGCGACTCTACACCTTCAGGTATCTGGACCAGTGCGTATGTAACTGTAAGTCCTTTAGGCATTGTTACGGGTTATACCGGTGGTATAGCTACGGTTACATATACGCTTCCTACAGGCTGCCTTAGAACCGCATCTCTTACAGTGCACCCTTATCCGGGATTAATAACCGGTATCAATACAGTCTGTATAGGTTATACTACAATACTAAGCGATACTACTTTGGGCGGATTGTGGAGCAGTGATAACCTTAGCGTGGCAGTTATAGGATCAACAACCGGATTGGTTAATGCCGTAGCTCCTGGTGTGAGCAATATTACCTATACTGCTCCTACAGGATGCCCCATCACTACTACAGTGACGGTAACCCCGGTTCCTGCTCCTATTATCGGACCGGTAAGGGTATGTGCCGGCAGCACAATATCATTGAGCGATTCCATAGGAGTAGGTTTGTGGACCAGCAGTTCGCCGTCCATTGCCTCTGTTGGCACCGGTAGTGGGGTAGTGTCGGGTATTGCAGCAGGTACTACTAATATTACTTATACACTTAGTGCTGGTTGTATTGCCACTTCATCTATTACTGTTTTACCATTGCCTGCGGTCTATGTAGTATCCGGCGGTGGTAACTTATGTGTAGGTGGTACAGGAGTTCGTGTGGGACTTACCAATTCTATGGCAGGTTTTACATACCAACTATATCTTGGTACTGTTCCCGTAGGTACTCCTGTATCCGGTACCGGTGCTCCTCTTGATTTCGGAATACAAACAACACCTGGCACATACACGGTTGTTGCGGTAAATAGTATTACCGGCTGCTCTGTAAATATGTTTGGGTATGCTACTATCACTACTACGCCTTCTGTAGTGCCTGCGGTGAGTATCGCACCAACTGCCAATGATACTATTTGTTCAGACATGATGACCTTGTTCACGGCCACTCCTGTAAATGGCGGGTCATCACCTGTGTACCAGTGGAATGTAAATGGTATGAATGTGGGTGTAAATAGCAGCACATACAGTTATGTGCCGGTGAATGGTGATGTGGTAAAGATAACAATGACCAGCAATGAGACCTGTGCTATTCCCGCAACAGTTACCGGAACGATCGTAGCAAATGTAGAAACCAGGCTTGCTCCAATTGTTACTGTTGTGTCTGATCCCGAAGTAATATTAACTGGCCAGACCGTTACATTCACTGCTCTTGTTTCAGGCGAAGGTTATGCACCATCTTACCAATGGTATGTAAATAAAGTACCGGTTCCGGGAGCTACCGGCATTACCTTCACTACAAGTGCGCTGGCACATAAGGATACTGTATCATGTACGGTTACCAAGAACAACTTCTGTGTTGTGGCTGCCAGTAACTGGATACCTGTTGTCTTTGCTAATGTAGGCGTTAATGAAGTAACGTCATCAGTTAGCGATCTGAAAGTGCTGCCAAACCCTAATAAAGGTATATTCACTATACAGGGTACTTTAGCAGAAGTAAATAATGAGGATGTATTAATGGAAGTAAGGAATGTATTAGGGCAGGTAGTGTACAAAGATAAGGTCATAGTAAAAAATGGAGTTATCTATCAGCAGGTAATTCTTGGTAAGGATCTTGCCAATGGTACCTATATGCTCACAGTTCATACGGGTTCGGATAACATTGTCTTCCATATAGTTCTTGACAAATAGTGACTATTTATACTGTATTTTAAGTTTATACTGAGCTATCCTTTGGGTAGCTCAGTTTTTATATAAATGATGTTGTTAATATCTTAGTTAAAATCGAGTTAAACTGTATTTGTATATTTTGTTACCAGCAGCTACAGCCTATTTTTGTACCTTCGCACACTTTGTTTAAAGTAGCTAGATAAATATGTTGGAAACAATAGACCGCACCAGGTTACCTGAGCATATAGCCATTATCATGGATGGTAATGGCCGTTGGGCTAAGGAGCGTGGCCAGGATAGGGTTTACGGTCATTACGAAGGTGTGGTGAGTGTGCGTGAAATTGTAAATACATGTGGTGAACTTGGTATTGGTTACCTCACCTTGTATGCTTTCTCTGCGGAGAACTGGAATCGCCCGAAGGCAGA
This sequence comes from uncultured Flavipsychrobacter sp., assembly GCA_964478855.1. Taxonomy (GTDB): domain Bacteria; phylum Bacteroidota; class Bacteroidia; order Chitinophagales; family Chitinophagaceae; genus Nemorincola. The sequence goes on along the minus strand of CAYZKL010000022.1, from coordinate 22,918 downwards.
AGTAGATGCCCTGATGGAATTACTGGTAAATACAATAAGAAAAGAAGTAGAGGATCTGAAAAAAAACAATGTGCGCCTGCACATAATAGGGGATTTTGAAAGCCTGCCTGCCGTTTGCCAGGCAGAACTTAATGAAGCCAAAGAAATAACTGCTCATAATACCGGATTGAACCTGATTCTGGCACTTAGTTACAGTTCCCGTCAGGAAATCACCCAGGCCGCAAAGCAGATAGCAATAAAAGTAAAGAACGGTGAACTACAGCCTGATGATATTACCGATCAGTTGTTTCACGACCATCTTAATACTGCCGCATTTCCTGATCCTGAATTAATGATCAGAACAAGTGGTGAACACAGGATTAGCAATTTTCTTTTGCACCAGCTTGCATATGCTGAATTGTATTTTACCAATGTACACTGGCCGGATTTCCGTAAAGACAACTTATATGAAGCCCTGCTCAATTACCAGCAGCGCGAACGCCGTTTTGGCAAAACCAGTGAACAAATTCAAACGAACTGATTCCAGCATGTATAAAAGCGCTTTTAGATATACTTTTTTCTTTTTTTGCCTGTGCTGTGTATCGCAATTGCATGCGCAGTTGGGTGGTTCAGGCACAGGGCTTGGCGCTATGACACAACCGGCTGACCCCTTGAAGCCTAAGGAATATGAACTTGCAGGTATCACTGTTACAGGTACCAAGTACCTGGACCAGGATCTGTTGATAAATGTTACCAATCTTGTCATCGGCCAGAAGGTACACTTGCCTAATGACGAACACTTTGCCAAAGCGATAAAGGCCCTGTGGAAGCAGGAACTATTTGCAAACGTTGAGGTGACCATTACAAAGTACATTGACGATAAAGTATTCATCAATATCCATGTTGAGGAACGCCCGCGACTGAGCAGGTTCAATTTTCGTAACATAAAGCCATCCGAGGCTAAAGAACTGAAGACCAAGCTGGCACTGGTGACCAATAAAGTGGTAACTGAAGCCACTAAAAAAGACGCGGTCGTACGTATCAAAAAATTCTACACTGATAAAGGGTTTGGAAGGGTACAGGTAGGTGTGATTGAAACCAGGGATACTGTGTCGGCAAATAATGTGTTACTCACCTTTGTAATAGACAAGGGCAGTAAAACACACATCAACCAGGTAAATATAGTAGGCGCAGAGCATGCCAGCGAGGCTCGTCTGAAGCGTACTTTGAAATCTACAAAAGAAATGACCCGGTTCACGCTGCATCCTGATGAAGAGCAGACGGCATACCCGGTACCGGAAAGGTCTTTCGGCAAGTATATCACGCAGTAAGGAATACTCTCTGCATCCAAGACACTTGATGCTCATGATCCATACTTCCGCTTTAAGTTATTCGCTGCATCAAAATACAATGAAAAGAAATTTGAGGAGGACAAACAGTCGCTGGTTTCATATTATAACACGCTCGGTTTCCGTGATGCTACAATTGCAGCAGATACTATATACCCAGTGAAGAATGGCAATATCAATATAGATATTAAAATACGTGAAGGGCATAAGTATTACTTTGGTGATATATCCTGGAAAGGAAATACCAAGTATTCAAGCGAGGTACTTACCCGTGTTCTTGCGATCAAAAAAGGAGATGTTTATAACCAGCAGTTGCTGGAAAATCGCCTTGGTCGCCAGTTGAGCCCTGAGGGTGGCGAGGATGTAAGCAGCCTGTACATGGATGATGGTTACTTGTTCTTCAACGTTGATCCGGTTGAGGTTTCCATAGTGGGGGATACTATCAACTACGAAATGCGTATTGCTGAGGGTGCCCAAGCTACTATCCGCGATATCAATATCACCGGTAATGACCGTACTAATGAACATGTAATCCGTCGTGAACTGAGAACATTGCCTGGCAATAAGTTCAGCCGTACAGATCTTATCCGTTCTCAGCGCGAAATAGCAGGCCTTCAGTTCTTCGACCAGGAAAAAATCGGCATCCAGCCTAAACCACATCCTGAAGATGGTACTGTGGATATAGATTATAATGTAGTAGAAAAATCAAGCGATCAGTTGCAGCTGTCTGCCGGTTTTGGCGGTGGTGTCAACTTCTATGGTAACGTTGGTATTACGTTCAATAACTTCTCTATCCGTAATATATTCAAACCTAAGTTCTGGGATCCGTTGCCTGTAGGTGATGGTCAGAAGTTCTCCATAAGTTATGCGTCCAATGGTGCATATTATAACTCATTGAGTTCATCATTCACGGAACCTTGGCTTGGTGGCCACCGGCCTAATGCACTTACTGCTAACATCGTGTACAGTAAGTTCTCTGCCGCAGCTATCGGCTCTAATCCTAACCTGTCCTTCCTGCGTATGGCGGGTGGTGGTCTTTCTATGGGTAAACGCCTTACATGGCCCGATAACTTCTTCGTATTCAACTATGGTTTGTTCTATAACAATTATCGCCTGAAGAACTATTCACTTGTTCAGGACTTCTCTGATGGTTATAGTAATGACCTTCACTTCAAGCTGGTACTATCCCGTAACTCTATAGATGTGCCTCTTTATCCGAGGAGCGGATCGAATGTATCGTTCACTTTCCAGTTCACACCGCCCTTCAGTGCGTTCTCCGGCCGCGATTATACAGGAGAAACACCTGATCAGAAATTTAAATGGATAGAGTACCACAAGTATAAATTCGTAGCGGATTTCTACCAGAAGATATATGGTAACCTGGTATTGAGGGTAGCCTCTAAGTTTGGTTATCTCGGGTACTATAATAAGGGCATCGGCTTCTCTCCGTTCGAGCGTTTCCAGATGGGTGGTGATGGTCTTTCGGGCTATTCTTACTTCATAGGCAGGGACATCGTGAGTCAGCGTGGTTATGATGTGTATGCTTCACAGGCTACTATATATAATAAATACCAGGTGGAACTTCGTTATCCGTTCTCCCTCAGCCCTACGGCTACTATCTATGGTCTGGCCTTTGTGGATGCGGCTAATGCATGGAACAATTTTTCTGAGTACAATCCTTTCAAGCTGAATCGTGATGCCGGGCTTGGTATCAGGATATTCCTGCCTATGTTTGGATTGCTTGGTTTGGATTATGGCATAGGAATTGACAGGTATAATCAGTCAACCGGTGCAACCGGAATAAAAGATATTGCTAAATTTAACTTTATGCTTGGCTTCGAGCCGGAATAAGCGTGAAGCATAAAACTTCAATAATTATGAAAAAGCTACTGTTTATTACGTTGTTTTTACTTGGCGCTGCCACAGTTACCAATGCGCAGCATTATTGCATCATCGACTCTAAGTACATACTGGATAAGATGAGCGATTATAAAGATGCCCAGAGCAAACTGGATAACCTGTCTAAGGCATGGCAGGATGAGATAGATGTTAAAATGGCTGAGGTAGAGCGTATGTATAAGGCTTACCAGGCCGAAAAACCAATGCTTTCTGACGAAATGCGTAACCGCAGGCAGGATGAGATCGTGGCTAAAGAAAAAGGAGCCAAAGACCTCCAGAAACAACGTTTCGGTTATGAAGGCGATCTGTTCAAAAAACGCCAGGAATTTGTAAAGCCGATACAGGACCGTGTTTTCAATGCGGTACAGAAGGTTGCATCATCTAAAGGCTATGACCTGGTACTTGATAAAGCGGGTGGGGTAACACTCTTTTACGCCGATCCTAAGCTGGACAGAAGCGATGATGTTTTAAAAATTCTTGGAATAAACAAATAATGGCATTTACTTTGCACATCTCAATAAACAAAACACAAAAAACAATAATGAAAAAGTTAGTATTATTTCTTGCCTGCGGATTGCTTATAGGCAATATGGCATTTGCGCAAACGGCAACCCTGAAACTAGGCTACATAAACTCAGCTGTATTATTACAGGCTATGCCTGAAAGGGTGAATGCGGATTCTTCATTATCTAAATATGCCCGTACTTTCCAGGAACAGATCGAAATAATGGGTAAGGATTACCAGAACAAGATACAGCAATACCAGAGTGGCGAAAAGACAATGACCGACGCTATGAAGGAAGTAAAGGCTAAAGAGATACAAGATCTGCAGGCCCGTATAGAAAGTACACAACAGAGTGCACAGGAAAAAATGCAGCAGAAGAAACAGGACCTTTATACACCAATAATAGAAAAGGTGGAAAAAGCTCTGAAAGAAGTTGCTAAAGAAAAGAACTACGATTTCATATTCGACCAGGCTGCAAATGGCGCTATGGTCTTTGCAAAGGATGCATATGATGTGACACCATTCATAAAAGCAAAGCTGGGTATTAAATAGGCAATAGAATTTATCATATTAGCCCCGCCCCGCTTAAAACGAGGCGGGGCATTTTTTTTGAAGTAAATACAGATAAGTTTATAATGAAGTAACAATGAAAAAGAACACGACCTCCATACCTTTCACTTCCTACCAGAAGTTTGTAATATTCATACTCGCTATTACCCAGTTTTCAGTGATACTGGACTTTATGGTCATGTCGCCGCTTGGCGATATGTTGATGAAGTCACTGGACATGAAGCCATCTCAGTTTGGCATAGCTGTATCTGCTTATGCTATCAGTGCCGGGCTATCTGGGTTGCTTACCGCGGGCTTTGCCGACAGGTTCGATCGTAAGAAGCTGTTGTTGTTCTTTTATATTGGTTTCATCCTCGGTACCATATTCTGTGGGCTGGCCAATACTTACCCATTGCTTATTGCAGCGCGTATCATTACGGGCTTGTTTGGCGGGGTTATAGGTTCTATATCTATGGCCATCATTACCGATCTGTTCGATATTCATCATCGTGGCAGGGTAATGGGCTTTGTGCAGATGGGCTTTGGTGCCAGCCAGGTGCTGGGCATACCTATCAGCCTGTACCTTGCCAACATATGGGGCTGGCAGTCTCCTTTTATGATGGTGGCTGTAATGGCAATAGTGGTTGCATTACTTATTGGCATGAAACTGGAGCCGGTTACCAAACACCTGGCGATGCAAAGCGACAGGAATGTTGTTCAGCACCTGCTGCATACCTTATCAAATAAGACTTACAGAACAGGATTTCTTGCAACAGCATTATTATCATTAGGTGGATTCATGATGATGCCATTTGGTAGTGCATTTGCCATCAATAACCTGCACATAACCCCTCACCAGTTGCCGTTACTATTCATGGTAGCAGGTGTCAGTACGCTGTTCATTATGCCTATAGTAGGTAAGCTGAGTGACCGCATCGACAAGTTCAAAATATTTGCGGCAGCATCAGTATGGATGATATTAGTTGTGATAGCTTATACCAACCTTACGAGTGCGCCCTTATGGCTGGTCATGATGTTCAACGTATTGATGATGATAGGCGTAATGAGCCGCATGGTTCCTGCCGGTGCGCTTACTACCGGTATATCAGAAATGAAGGACCGTGGTGCGTTCATGAGCATTAACTCATCGTTGCAACAGATTGCCGGCGGTATTGCAGCAGCAATAGGTGGTATGATCGTAATCCAGAAAGATAAACTTAGCCCGCTGGAGCATTACAATACATTGGGTTATGTGGTGTCTGCGGTATCAATACTGGGTATATACCTGATGTACAGGGTAGATAAGCTGGTAAAAAGAAAGCTGCATGAGCAAGTGGTCTGATGCCGGATAGCATCATCAGTTCTTTTTGGTCATTATCCGTTTTCGGTGTTTAGCGCCCCAGATGGCCATTTCCTGGATGATCGGCTTTAAGGTTTCGCCATACTCGGTAAGTTCATATACCACGGTCACGGGCTTGGTATCGTACACTGTGCGCGATACCAACTCGTTCATTTCCAGTTCCTGCAATTCTTTAGACAGCATTTTAGCACCTATGCCATCTATCTCACGCTGCAGCTCCATAAATCGTTTCTTGCCAAACCTCAGCGCTGCGATGATGGATATCTTCCATTTTCCCGTAACTATGTCCAGCGTGTCTTTTACAGACATCAGGTGACTGGCACATGTTGCTGAATTCTCTTCGTGTACAGTTGTTTTTACCATGTGTTACAATTGGGTAGTATCTCGTAGGAAACCACTTTCTAAAAGGAAACTACTATCAAAAGTATAGTAAACTGTTTGAAATTTGCAACAAATCAAACAGTATTATGAAAAAATATAGAATTGCTTTCTGGACTGCCACAGGCCTGTTATCTGCAATGATGCTTATGTCAGCATTCATGTACCTCACCAGCAACGAGATAAAGGGAGGATTTGTGCATCTGGGTTTTCCGGATTACTTCAGGGTAGAGTTGGCTGTGCTTAAATTCCTGGGTGTAGTCGCTTTGTTATTACCTATGGCCAATGGCAGGGTGAAGGAGTGGGCCTATTTTGGGTTCTTTGTCATTTTCGTTTCAGCCTTTATTGCCCATTTCTCATCCGGCGACCCGGGTAGTGTGTTAGCAGGGCCTGTTTTTGCTATTGTCCTGCTGGGAGTATCCTACTTTTCTTATCGTAAAGTAGCAAGTCCGGCTGTGGCCTGATGTGAATAGGTAGTATTTGGTAGAGGCTCCTGCATATTTTAATTGCAGGAGCCCTTTATCGTAATAGTACGTAATACCGTTCTTAGCGCGTTGCTCGTTAAAACTTTCATATTCAGGCAGAACAATGCTTTGGAGCGTCGGTTAATCCACTTTTTTTTTCTATTTTCACCGTTCCAAGTAAAACAATTATGCACGAAGTACTAGACCTCTTAAAGACACTCCTCGCTGACCCCGATAAATTAATGAATTTTATTATTCAGAACGGTGGACTCTACATTGTAATGTTTATCATTTTTGCCGAAACCGGATTGTTTGTCGGCTTCTTTCTGCCCGGTGATTCACTCCTGTTCATTACCGGTATCATCATTGCCAATTCGCCGTCTCCATTCGGGAATGACTTCCTTAACCTTGTGTACTGGATGTCGCTAATAAGTGCCTCCGCTATCATCGGTAATCTTGTCGGCTTCTGGTTCGGTCAAAAATCAGGGCACCTTTGGTTTGAGCGAAGGGATACCTGGCTGTTCAAGCAAAAGCACCTGAAGCAGGCCCACGACTTTTACGAAAAGAAAGGTACACTGGCGATCATCATGGGCCGTTTCCTGCCTATAGTACGCACGTTTGCTCCGCTTGTAGCCGGTATCGTGAATATGGACCGCAAAAAGTTCATTTCTTACAGCATCATCGGTGCGCTTGCATGGGTCATCAGTATGACCATGGCAGGTTACCTGCTGGGCCGCAATGAGTTTGTGAAGCACAATGTAGATAAGATCGTTATAGTGCTGATAGTGGTAACTACGGCTCCTGTACTCTTCAAAATGTTCTTCGGTAAGAAGGATAAAGTTGCGGAACAACAATAAAACCATTCTATAGTGACAAAGGAACAGAAAACGGTAGGACTGTTAAGTATCCCGGTAATGGTGGCCGCCCTCGGCTACTTTGTGGATATATACGACCTGCTTCTGTTCAGTATCATCAGGGTCAAGAGCCTGAAAGGGCTTGGCCTTACCGATGCATTGTGCGATTCAGAAGGCAAGTTCATCATCAGCATACAGATGTATGGCCTGCTAATAGGGGGCATACTCTGGGGTGTCATGGGTGACAAGAAGGGCCGCCTGAGCGTCTTGTTTGGTTCCATCATTCTTTACTCCCTTGCCAATATAGCCAATGGCTTTGTTCAGACCGTACCGCAATACGCTTTGGCGCGGTTTATAGCCGGCATAGGCCTGGCGGGTGAGCTTGGTGCCGGTATCACCCTTGTAAGTGAGCTTGTCTCTAAGGAGGCACGTGGCAAGGCCACATCTATTGTCGCCGGAGTAGGGCTAACGGGTGCGGTAGCAGCCTACTTCGTGGCTCACTCGTTCGAATGGTTACAGCATAGCAACAATTCCTCAATAAGCGCCTGGGCTACCGATATAGTGGCCAATGGTTACGACTGGCGTATCTGCTACTTCTTTGGTGGTTTCCTCGGACTTTGCTTGTTGTTCCTGCGTATCAGTGTATTTGAGTCAGGTATGTATAAGAGCATACAAAGTGTGCAGGTGGTAAAGGGCAATTTCCTGATGTTCTTCAATAACGGAAAACGGTTCAAAAAATACTTTCTGGCTATCCTTATCGGCCTGCCTACCTGGTATGTGATAGGTGTATTGGTTACCTTCTCCAAAGAATTTGCCGAGCATTTCGGCATCACTGAGCCGGTAGATCCCGGTAAGTCAGTAATGCTTGCTTATGTGGCTATCTCATTCGGCGATCTGCTGATAGGCTTCGTCAGTAACTGGCTGAAGAGCCGTAAAAAAGCGCTGTTCCTGTTTTATGCATTTACCATATTCAGTATAGTATTGTACTTCTACCAGCAGGGTGGTACCGCCAATACCATGTACCTGATCTGTATCCTCATGGGCTTTGGTACTGGTTTCTGGGCTTTATTTGTTACTATGGCTGCAGAGCACTTTGGCACCAACCTCAGGGCCACAGCTACAACTACCATACCCAATATGGTAAGAGGAGCACTGCCTATCATACTTGTATTATTCAGCAATCTGCAGCCTGCATTTGGTTACCTGCATGCCGGTGCCATTACCGGTATTATCGTAATGGGCATCAGCACTACTGCCATCTTCTTTACAGAAGAGACCTTTGGCAAGGACCTTAATTTTATTGAGGAGTGATCTTATGCTGTAGCTTCTTCGCTATACACTTTCAGCTCATTATACAGCGTATCACGTTCCACAGGTATCTTACCCACAGCCGATATCATGTCGACCAGTTCTTCTGTACTCAACGACGGTGATTGTTCCTCAGAGCCGGCCATAGAGTATATCTTGGTAGTATCGTCTATCGTGCCATCCAGGTCATTCACGCCAAATGATAAAGTAAGCTGTGCTGTCTGCCTGCCCAACATTGGCCAGTAGGCTTTCAGGTTGCGGAAGTTATCCATGAATATGCGGGATATAGCATACAGCCTCAGGTCCTCAATGATCGAGGTTTCAGCTATGTGCGACATATCATTATCCTTATTGCGGAATTTCAGAGGTATGAAGCAGTTGAATCCTTTGGTCTTATCCTGCAGGCTGCGCAGGCGGCTCATATGGTCTATGCGGTGTTCATACTTTTCTACATGGCCATATAGCATGGTTGCATTTGAGTGCATACCCAGGTTGTGCGCAGTTTCGTGTATATGCAGCCAGCCTGTTCCATCTACCTTATCAGGGCATATTACATTGCGCACATCAGGGTGAAATATCTCTGCGCCACCACCGGGTAGCGATTGCAGTCCTGCATCCCGTAGTTTCTCCATCCCTTCTTCTATACTCAGCTTTGCCTTGCGTATCATATAGTCCAGCTCTACTGCTGTAAAGCCTTTTATATGGAGGTCTGGCCTGTGTGATCTTATCTTGCTCAGCAGTTCGCAGAAGAATTCCAGGTTCATCTTAGGGTGTACACCGCCTACTATATGCACCTCTGTAACAGGTTGGCCGTCATACTTGCGTACCATGTCCATCATCTGCTCCATGCTCAGTTCCCAGCCATCATCCCTGTGTTTGTACTGGCGGGAGTAGGAGCAGAAGTTGCAAGTGAATACACATACGTTGGTCGGCTCTATATGAAAGTTGCGATTGAAATAGACTTTGCCACCGTGCAGGTCTTCAGCCATATGGTTAGCTAGGGCGCCTACAAATCCAAGGTCACCTCTTTCAAAAAGAAGAACGCCTTCCTCTTCAGAAAGACGTTCTTTGTTTTGTACTTTTTCTGCTATGTTCAGCAGGCCTTTTTCTGTATTGTTTGATCTGAATACTTCAGAAAGACTTAATTGTTTAACGATCATTGCAAGGTAATTTTCCGGGTAACACTTCCGGATACAAAGTTACACTTAACAAAGTAAATACCCTTACTCATTCCCGTAAGGTTAAGCGAAAAATTGTCTTTTTTCTGATCTTCAGTGTTCATATTAGCCACTACCTGGCCAACCATATTCATAACTGTTATTTGTTGCAGCTCATCAACATTGTTATCAAATGATATCTGAATTTCACCCGTTGTTGGGTTAGGGAACATATTCAGGCTTTTTCCCACTTCAATACCCGCAACGGCACTAACAGGGTAGAGCAACAAAGAAGGGTTTTGAGTAAGTGTATAACTCTCTGAGCCACTTGGTATCACTTTAGAATACATTACCGCGGCCTGCTGCGTGGTAAACATACGCATGGCGTTGTCATTGGTATAATCCATAAAGCTAAGGCAGGCTATACCTTTAGGCTGCCTGTTGGTAAATGACAGGCTGTCGTTACAAAAATCTTTTATTGTACCACCGGTAATTGTATAAGCCGGGGCACCATAGGTAGCATCTGCCTGCGGTGGTGTATCCCATAATCCGTCATCACTGCCGCTACTACTCCAATCGCATAACCCGCCATCATCGCCCCACGTATGCCTTAATTCAAAGAAGTGACCTATTTCGTGAGTAAGTGTACGACCCAGGTCGTAGCCGCTAGGGTATACATCGGTCATAGCAGTTCTGCGGCCAAGTGATTTGTAAATGATACATACGCCTTTTTCATTAGGATCTATAGCTCCGAGGCCAACGGTAAATGATGGTGGAACTGCCATTCCCAGCAGAGAGGATGCTGCACCGGTAAAGTTGATACACCATACATTCAGGTACTTATTTACATCCCATGCGTTTAACCCGCCCGATGAATAATGCTTAGCAGATGCAAAGCTGTTGGCAACATCCGAAAACCCGGAAGGCGTTGGCTTTATTCTTATTTCATAACCGGGTGTAGCCACTCCGGTTGGTGATGTGTGTGCGAGTCCGAAATGAACTCCTACTGATGAATACAATGGTTTCCAGAGCGAAGGGATAGATGCAGAATCATAGTTTTTTCTGTTGAAGTCGCGCTCTATTACCTTGATCTGTGAATCGCAGCGTTTGATGATGCCGGCAGTACCACCAAGCTGGTTGAACTGTATGGAGTCTACTATGATGTGAAATACCACAGGAATTGCAGATGTGGCAGTTGTCTTTGCGGTAGCATTACCGGTCACATAGGGAGTATATTCATCAGCAATTGCTTGCAGAGAGGCTCTCTGTCGCTCAAATTCTGCGGCTGCCTCAGGATGCCTGGCAATCATTGCGGCTTTCAGTTCTTCATGGCCGCATCTTTTATAATTTTGTGAGAAACCCTGCGGACATGTGAGCAACATCGCCACAGCAAGGATAGATAAAGTCTTTTTCATCAAAGGTTATTAAATGAGATAAATGAGGTTGATCGTTAAAAACGAAATTAACGAATATAAATGTAATTATGAATGAAAGCATTAAAAAATAATTCACAGTATTCTCATTATTTTCAAATATGACAATACTGTGAATCAGAATATTTTTGAGTGGATGTTACTTCTTTTTCTTCCTGTTATTGATCTCGTCCCTGATGTTGATGGCACGTACATAATCTTCCTGCTCCAGCACCTGGTGCAGTAGCTGATTCAGCTCATCAAGGTTCATGTTTTTCATATCCGTATCTGAGGCAGCAGGTGCGTTACTTACGGGTATAGATGTTGGCTTGGCTGCAGTATCTCCATGTTCTTCTCCCTCAGTTTGTTCCAGGAACAGGCCTGCTGTTTCCAGTATTTTTTCGTAAGTATATATTTTGCAGTTTGCACGTACAGCCAGTGCCAGTGCGTCTGATGTGCGGGAGTCTATTTCAATATTCTCACCGTCATGCCTGCATATTAGCTTCGAAAAGAAAATGCCTTCTTCCAGTTTGTATATGATCACTTCTGTAAGGTCTATTCCAAAGGTGGTCATAAAGTTGGCAAACAGGTCGTGTGTGAGCGGGCGGCTTGGTTGCATTCTTTCCAGTGCCACTGCTATAGCCTGCGCTTCATATCCCCCTATCACTATAGGTAGCCTGCGTAGTCCGTCTACTTCTCCCAGAACCACTGCGTAAGAATGGGTCTGTGTAATACTATGAGATAAAGCCACTATTTCCAGTTCTATCTTTTTCATCTATGTAACGCTGCTATATTAATGCTTTTGTGAAGGTAATAATTTTTATAAAAAATTCATTCCATTAAAAAAGGGTAGGTGCATCTTTTTCCGGATTTTCCTCCCCCGGTTCAGGTACCAATGTCACTTCTTTCAGATCTTCTCCTGCCAGGTAAGTGCCTATGGTCTTCCATCCGGTAATATCTATCGTTTCATGCAGGGCTATTTTTTCTTCTTTCTGGTCGGCTTTTTTCTTACCTGTTTTCAGTATCACAACCGGCTCCGGCTTTGTCGTTACCAGTTCCAGTCGGTTGCCTTCCGTTTCCCTGATGAAGTTATACTTGGTTTTTAGTGTCTGGCTTTCTATTACAAAACGTTTAGCATTGTATTGCTTTGTTTTTGCATCATAGTAAACAGCACTAACCACTTTTTCGGCATTGAATTTTTCTATTCTTAGAATGTTATCGATATCATATCTGTTGGTCAGTTCGTAATCGGTAAGCTCATATGTGCCATCCTTGTAGAATACTATGATCTTATCTTTTTCGTCAAATCTGCCAAGCAGAAGGCCATTACCATCTTTATTCAACCGGCCTATGGTCTCATCATACCATATTTTGGGTGCAGATAGGGTAGATCGGCCTTTTTCTTTAAAACGCACACTTTTTACCGGGTATTTGGTTGCCTGGTTGCCTTGTGCACTCCTGCCTTTTATCTCCAGCTCCTCAAAGTAATAGTCAAATACCTTGGTACGGGCTTTACTGCCGGGCGATAAGGTCAGTGTCAAAACCTCTGCTTCACCGTTTGCATTTACAGAGAGGTACTGAACTTTGCTGCCGGCATGGCCCTTCGTCAGGTCATACTCTTTATCACGGGTAATGCCCGTCACATTGAACCGCTTACCGTACGTGATGCCCGATTTACCATCCATATACAGCATGTTGTAGGTGGTACGCTCATCATTCTTCTGGAAGATGGCAAGATGTATGATATCCTTACCCACAAAGGTCTTTTCAGAAACTTTGGTAATGATCATCTTTCCATCTTTTCGTAACACGATGATATTATCAAGGTCCGAACAATCAAAAGCAAATTCATCTTTTTTAAGCGAGGTACCTACAAACCCTTCTTTGTAGTTTACATACAGCTTGGTATTGGCTATTGCTACGGAAGTAGCCTGTATGGTTTCAAATGGTCTTATCTCTGTCTTACGTTCACGGCCCTTGCCATATTTTTTCAGCAGGTTCTCATAGTAATGTATCGCAAAGTCATTGAGGTTGGCTATGTTGTTTTTTACATCTGCTATAGCAGCTTCTACACCTTTTATGTGTTCATCTGCTTTAAATGAATCAAACTTAGAGATACGCTTGATGCGTATTTCGGTCAGCTTAATTATATCTTCCTGGGTTATATCCCTGCGGAATTTCTTTTTGTATGGTTTTAACCCGTCGTCAATTGCTTTAAGTACACCTTCCCATGTAGTCTGTTCTTCAATGTCGCGGTAGATGCGCTTTTCAATGAATATCTTTTCTAATGAAGAGTAGTGCCAGTCATCCTCAAGTTCACTAAGCTTTATCTCCAGTTCCCTGAGCAGCAGGTTCTTGGTGTGGTTCACAGAATGTTTCAGCAGGTCACTTGCACCCACAAAGTGTGGCTTATCATCAATGATGATGCAGGCATTCGGAGATATCGATATCTCGCAATCAGTGAATGCGTAAAGAGCATCAATGGTTTGATCTGTAGATACGCCAGGAGCAAGTTGCACTGCTAGCTCCACATCTTTTGCGGTATTATCTGTTACACTCTTTATCTTGATCTTTCCATTATCGTTGGCTTTAAGTATACTATCTACCAGTTGTGTAGTGGTTATGCCATACGGTACATCCTTTATCAGGATTGTCTTTTTATCTGCTTCTTCTATGCGTGCGCGCACACGTACCTTTCCACCTCTTGCGCCGTCATTGTAGTTATTTACATCTACCATTCCCCCTGTCATAAAATCAGGGAACAACTCAAACTTTTTACCTTTAAGATGTTTAATGGCACTATCTATAAGTTCGCAGAAGTTGTGTGGTAATATTTTTGTACTTAAGCCTACGGCAATACCTTCCGTGCCTTGTGCCAGCAACAGCGGAAATTTCATTGGCAGTGTTACCGGCTCGTTCTTACGCCCGTCATAGCTCAGCTGCCATTCGGTGGTCTTGGCATTGAAAGCCACTTCCAAAGCAAATTTTGATAGCCTTGCTTCTATATAACGTGCTGCTGCTGCGCTGTCACCTGTGCGCACATCGCCCCAGTTTCCTTGTGTTTCTATCAGCAGGTCTTTCTGCCCCAGGCCCACGATTGCATCACCTATAGATGCATCACCATGAGGGTGATATTGCATAGACTGGCCTATGATGTTTGCAACCTTATTGAATCTGCCATCATCCATCTCTTTCATGGCATGAAGTATTCTCCGCTGGACCGGCTTTAACCCATCTTCTATTGCGGGTACAGCACGCTCCAGTATTACATAGCTGGCATAATCCAGAAACCAGCTTTGGTACATATCATTTATCATCACCGAACCTTGCCCGGTAAATTCATTCTTATCACTCATCTGTATTGAATATCAGTATTATGGTGTGCAAAAATATTCATAGTGAACTAATAACTAGTAATAATTTTTGCACATAGCTCATTTTCATTTTTATCGGTCTGATATATAAAAAAACGGGAACCTTATGGCTCCCGTTATATTCAGATATTTGAATGTTATATTAGCTAATTATGTGAATAAGTGTAGTAAATAGAAATTACATCTCCCATTATCTCTACTCTAGATGGAGTAGATGGTAATATCTGTGGGTTTTGCATCAGTTCAAGTGGGGCATACATAGCATCTGATAATGGATAAGGCGAATCAAATCTGTAAGATTTGGTAGGATCTGTGAAATATGAAAGTTGTTCAGGTTGCTTTGACCTTAACTCACCCATGCTAAAGGACAGGATCAGAGTATTTGCATCATGTGGCGATACAGAAAAAGTAACATTAACGCCATTTTCGGATGATGATGCGGTTTTGCAAACACCTTTCCCCACACACGGACCTCCGTTAGACTGAGGATTGCCAAATGTCACAGTTGCTGTTATAGCCGTAGTTGCAGGTCTGAAACCTGTACCCATGATTCCTATGCATATTGCAAGGAAAAATAATTGCGTCGTTGTTCTGATTCTCATAATAAAGTTATTAGTAGTTAAAGGATATAGATGTTTTTTTTCGGTTTTTCGGTTTAATATTTGAATACAAGATACTACTAACTTTTACAATTTTGCAACAAAAGCTACCTTTTATTCATTAACAAAGATAAGTACTGTTTTTAAATGTAGTTCTAAAATTGTGTTTTTTTTATTCATTAACAACTAAACTAGGTATATAGTATTTTTTCTATGTTTATTTTCTATGAGCATGAATAAATAATTATTTTTTTTTGAGTTTTTTCGTATTTTGTGGCATACGAAAAACCCCGTTCCATTTCAGGCTGTAATGTTTATTTAAATAAATAAGGCACATTAATGCGCGTTTTTTTTAGAAATACGATTGCTTTATTGGGGGTACTCTTTATATGCACTTATGCATGCATAAGTTATGCGCAGCCTAATGTCGATTCCATCAAAGTATTTGTAAATAAACTTTCATCAGATTCTGAAAAAATTAAGACTTTACTTGATCAGGCATATACTATTGACTGTGACTATGCCGATGTTAAGCTGGGGCTGGCTGCAGAAGCAAGGCAACTTGCTGAAAATAAAGATTGGCTGCAGGGAATGTATTTCGCGAACCGTATCACTGGCCAGGTCTATTTCACTTGTGTAAAAAACTACGAAAAAGCTTTTGATTTTTTTAACAGAAATGTTGTTTTGGCGCAAAAAAACGATGATAAGTCCAATGAAGCTTATGCGCTGGAAACGATTGCTAAATTTCACGAGCGTTTATCTGACCACCTTAAAACGCTTGAATACTATCGTAAAGTAATAAAATTAAATCCCGGAATAGATATTGAGATCGGTGTTTTAGGAGATATGGGGGTTGCTTACAACTCTTTGAGTGATTATCCTCATGCCCTTGAATCTTACCAGAAAGCTTTACGAATGATAGACTCAGTAAGGTCTTCAAAGAAAAGTAGTGATGTGCAGGACACATTGGTAATGGCGGGTCTAATGTTGAATATCGGGGACATATACCTTGTTGAGCAAAAACCCGATAAGGCTTATGATAATTACAAGCAGGTACACAATATTAGCCTCGCCATATCTGATAAACAATTTGAGATATGGAGTTTAACCGGTATCGGAAAAACTTACAGGTTTAAAAAAGATTACCCCAATGCAATTGAAAATTACCTGAAGGCATTGGCACAATGTACTGCTATAAATGCTGTTGTTGATGAGGTGAAGCTGCAGAATGAGTTAGCAAATACTTATCTCGAAACATGGGCACTAGATAAGGCTACAGATTATGCTCAGAGTGCCTTGAAGATAGCAGAGGATCATAACTATCTTGAACTACTATCCAGATCATACGCCATACTGGGTAATATATGCTTCAAGCAGCAGAAATTTACCATCGCTATCGATTATCACCTCAAAGCTTTGAGTATTGCTCAGCAGACACAGATACTGGAAGATCAGGAAGATATATGGAAGGCATTAAGTGTTGCCTACGAACAGAATGGGCAGCTGGACAAGGCATTGGATGCGTTGAAGCATTACCATGCTGTAAGGGATAGCGTTTCAAATGTAGAGAAAGCAAAAGAGCTCCAAAGAGTACAGTTGGAAAGTGACTACAGGGAAACTAAAAAAAGAGATAGCCTGATGACGGATGTTATTTATAACAAAAATTTGTCTACTCAGCAGGTATATACTTTTACAGGGTTTGCCGGATTGATTCTCGTGCTGTTACTTACTTTCTTTATTTATCGCAACTACGAGACCCAAAAGAAATACAACGAACTGCTTTCTAAGGAGAAGAAAAGCCACTTGGCTCATATAGAAGCGCAAAGCAATGTACTCAGTGATATTGCTTATACACAGGCCCATCATATACGTGGGCCTATATCTACCATCCTCGGTCTGGTACAGATATTCAATTACGAAGACCCCGCCGACCCGATGAACAAACAGGTAATGGAGTGGATCAGCGCCACTACCGATAAGCTGGACAACGTGGTAAAAGAGGTAATAGCCAAAGAAAACAAACTGAGAAAAGAAGACTCTGAATAGCGCAGTTCCTTCTGCTTTGCAGATACAAATCCTGGCCATTTTTACACATTTACACACTACTTGTTTTGGTGGATATCAACTTCTCCGCTTATCTTTATCCCCATGAATCGTTCGCAGTTAAAAGAAATAATATTCAAAAAAAGGTCAGTGCTGTGCGTAGGGCTGGATACCGATCTTGCTAAGATACCTAAGCACTTGCTGGCCGAAGAAGATCCTGCATTTGCATTTAATAAGGCTATTATTGATGCTACTAAAGATCAGGCTGTTGCCTACAAGATAAATACTGCATTCTACGAAGCGCAAGGTATTAGCGGTTGGCAGACTATGGAGAAAACACTCAACTATATCCCTAAAGATATTTTCACAATTGCAGATGCCAAGCGTGGTGATATCGGCAATACATCAGAGCAATATGCCCGCACATTCTTTCATACTTACCCGTTCGATAGTGTTACTGTTGCACCATATATGGGAGAAGACAGCGTAAAACCATTCCTGCAGTTCGAAGGGAAATGGTCTATAGTTCTGGGTCTTACTTCCAATGCCGGCAGTGCTGATTTTCAGTTACAACAGTGTGGAGATGAGTTGCTGTATCAAAAGGTATTGCGCACGGTAGCTTCATGGGGCACTCCTGATAATATCATGTTTGTGATAGGTGCAACCCGCAAGGAACAGCTACAGGAAGTAAGAGCACAGTTGCCTGATCATTTCTTTCTTGTACCCGGCGTAGGTGCGCAGGGTGGGGATGTGGATACTGTATGCCGAAACGCATTCAACGAGGATGCCGGCGTGCTTATCAATGTTTCGCGCGGTATCATCTTTGCCGGCAACGATGCCTCATTTGCTGATAAGGCTAATGAAGCGGCAAAGCAATACCAGAAGGAAATGAGTGTGTTCTTTTAAAAACTTCATCAATGACATTACTCGCTATATTTTTTCCCGGGCTGTCGTTCCTGCTTCGCGGGCGGATAATCAGGGGTATTATTTGCATAGTGCTCCAGTGTACCCTCATTGGTTGGTTACCCGCTGCTGTATGGGCTGTTATGGATCTGCAGAACCGCCGTGCAGAGCGCCGTACAGACCGCATCATCAGGGAGATGAGGAGAAGATAGACTTTTGATATTTTAGTATGACTTTTTAATTTGCAGCATGACCGAGGCCTTGTTTCAATTTATCTGGCAATTCAGTTTGTACAATGGTACAGAGCTGCATACGGCTGATGGTGAACCGTTGTCTGTAATCCATCCGGGCAAACTGAACCGGGATGCAGGTCCTGATTTCCTTGAGGCAAAGGTTAAGGTAGGTAATACGATACTTGTAGGTAATGTGGAGCTGCACATCAAAAGCAGCGACTGGCTCAGGCACGGCCACCAGCACGATGCAGCTTACAACAATCTGGTACTACATGTTGTGTGCGATAACGATGTGCCTGCCGTTGCAGGTAATACTCCGGTACTGGAATTGAAAAACAACATCCCCCAGCATGTTATCAGCAAATACGCTGTACTCATGCAGGCACCGCAAAAGCTGCCATGTTCTGGTCAGCATATACAGGTGAGGGAGATAACAAAAGAAGGCTGGCTCAGCAGGCTGCTTGCAGAGCGCTGGGAACAGAAAATTGCCGACTGGAACGTACTCCTTAACAATTCTGCGGAAGACTGGCGTAGCCTCCTCTACTGGCGCATGGCTGCAAATTTCGGCTTCAAGACCAATGCCGTACCATTCCTTATGCTGGCACAATCACTCCCGCAGAATATACCCGCAAAGCACCAGGAGAGCCTGATGCAGATCGAAGCATTGTTCTTTGGTCAGGCAGGTATGCTTGAGGGGGATTTTGTTGATGATTACCCGCGTGAGTTGCAAAGGGAATATGACTACCTGCGCAAGAAATACAAGCTAAAGCCTATTCCAGCGCATCTTTGGAAGTTCCTGCGTATGCGGCCGGCAAACTTTCCTACTATACGCATTGCACAGTTCGCCGCACTGGTACATAAGTCGTTGCACCTGTTCTCTCAGATCATCGAAACACATTCAGTAAAGCAGGTGGAACCATTACTCGATGTTACGGCCAGCAGCTATTGGGATACCCATTTCCAGTTCGATGTGGCTCAGAAGCAGGCGACGCCTAAGTCATTGGGCAGGTCGTCGGTTGAGAACATCATTATCAATACAATAGCGCCGATACAGTTCCTCTACGCGGCCAGGCAGGGAACCTCTAAACTACAGGAAAGCGCATTGCAACTGCTCGAAGAAGTACCTGCCGAAAAGAACAACATCACCCGTATGTGGGATGAGAATAACTGGTCTGCCCAGAATGCTGCACAGTCGCAGGCGATGCTGCAGCTATACAACAACTATTGCAGTGCCAAGCGCTGCCTGGAGTGTACCGTCGGCCTCAATATCATCCGTGCCGCCAACTAAGCCGGCCAGTCAAACAGCAACGTCTTTTTACAATCGGGGTGCAGGCTCTCAAATACAGGGCATGTATTCGCAACGTTTTCTATTTTCACCTGTTCGGTATGGGTAAACGGCTTGCTGTTGGGGAAACTCATGCGCACCACTATTTCGCCTATCTTCCTTGGGTTCGATACCATTATCTTCTCTACCTGGCACTCGGCGCCCTCTATATCCAGTTCCTTTGTCGATTCGGCTATACCCAGCGTGGTCAGTATGCACGACGCCAGTGCCACAGCCACCAGGTCGGTAGGGGAGAAGCGCTCACCCTTTCCTTTATTGTCCACAGGGGCATCGGTCTCTATCTCCGATCCCGAGCGTAGATGGGTTGCAGTAGTGCGTAGTTGGCCGTTATAGATCACTTTAGCAGTCATGGCAGGATATTTTTGTTAAAATTACGAAGTAATGTACGATTGTAAATAAATTCGTAACTTTCAGTATCGAATATAGTAGTAAATTACACTGTATCTATGTCAAACATCGTTAAAACCCTTTTAGTAGCAATAGTGGCCTGTGGTGCCGCATCTTGTGCTTATGCGCAGGAGGCAGTGCGCCCTGCCGATTCTACAAGAAGGGTGGCGCCTGTTGTTCGCATTAAGCCGAAACTCCCTAAAGCTATCAAGCATGAGTGGAGCGGCGGCCTCAGGCTCAATAGCGATGGATGGAGCCTTTACACCGATTACGGCACAGTGAAGGGAAAGGATCCGAGGCAAATAGACATGTTCCACAATGTGCGCATCTGGCAATTGGAGTTTGAAGAAAAGAAGCACGCCCGTGAGTACAAGAGTACCAGTAACAATGGTACCGGCGCCAATTCCTACATATATGGCAAGATCAACAACATGTATGCGGTGAAGCTGGGCTGGGGCGTACGCTCTCTGGTGGCAGGTAAGCCTGATCCGGGTACCGTATCTATACATTGGGTTAATGCCGGTGGCCTTGCCATAGGTATGCTGAAACCCTATTATATCAATGTGTACAGCGATCCTGCTGCTATAAGATACAATGAGGCCAATAAGTCTAACTTCCTCAGCCAGGAGCTTATAGAAGGCAGCGCCGGCTTCAGCAAGGGGCTCAGCGAGATATCCTTTGTGCCCGGTGGTCACTTCAAGTCTGCCCTCCATTTCGACTTTGCAGCCAACCGTAAGGGAGTGGCAGCCGTAGAGGCCGGAATGAATATAGAATATTATTCTAAAGAGATACAGCTAATGGCATCGGAAAAGGCCACTTCCGCCTTTTTCAACATTTTTTTAGCGGTCCAATTTGGCAAACGTTGGTGATGGTCGTAATTTTACACCACTTATGCAAGAGTTGCCGGTAATCAGTTCCTCGATAAACAAAGCAGAAACAAGGGTAAAGAAGCCGGATTGGCTCAGGGTGAAGCTGCCTATAGGCGAGAGCTACCGCCATGTGCGTGGCCTTGTTGATACCCATAAACTGCATACCATTTGCGAGAGTGGTAACTGCCCTAATATGGGTGAGTGCTGGGGCGAGGGTACTGCTACCTTTATGATACTGGGCAACATCTGCACCCGCTCCTGCGGCTTCTGCGCCGTAGCTACTGGCCGGCCCGAGCCTGTTGATTGGGATGAACCGCAGCGTGTGGCTGAGGCCATACACCTGATGAAGGTAAAACATGCCGTTATCACATCGGTAGACAGGGACGAACTCAAAGACGGAGGCTCTATTATATGGGCCAATACCATAAAAGCAGTAAGAGCACTAAATCCTGAGACTACGCTGGAAACCCTGATCCCCGACTTTAAGGGTGAATGGGACAACCTGCAGCGCATCATAGATGTGGCACCTGAAGTGGTATCGCACAACATGGAAACATCCGAAAGGCTCACACGCAAGGTGCGTATCCAGGCCAAGTACCGCCGTAGCCTCGAGGTTATCCGCAGACTCAAGGATGGTGGTATGCGCACCAAGAGCGGCATAATGCTGGGCCTGGGCGAGGAGAAAGACGAGGTACTGCAGACTCTGCATGACCTTGCCGACAACGGTTGCGATGTAGTGACCATGGGCCAGTACCTGCAACCTACACAGAAACACTTGCCTGTAGTGCGTTTCGTACATCCCGATGAGTTTGCTTTCTACCGTGAGGAAGGATACAAAATGGGCCTCGACTATGTAGAGAGTGGTCCGCTGGTCCGTTCATCATACCACAGTGAGCGTCACGTATTTGCCGGTGAGGGTCGCCGCAAATGGGAAGAATCAAAGCTGCAGTAATAAACACTTTTAGGGTTTTACTTATCACTTTACCTTCTGCTTAGATGGCCTGGGAAACTTATGTAACCACGGCTTTCGACTTTCTACTAAATCACTCCTGCCAAAGGAACGGGAACAATATCACCCCTAGTATAATAATGAGGCCATCCAGTGCCAGCAGTATCAGCGCGAGGCTCCACCAGCCGGGCATATATACTGTGGCCAGTGCCGTAGCTGCCAGCTTGCTCAGTATCATCAGCACAGGTGTTACAAGCGGAAAACCCAGTATAGCCATCAATGCGCTGTTTTGCTGCGCCCTTGCCGCTATTGCCGACAAGAAGGTGAATACAGCCGACAGGCTCACGCTGCCCACCAGCGATATGGCTATGAACAGCCCGCCATGCACCAGCGGCCATCCCAGCATCAGGTAGTACAGCAGCAGGCTCACCAGTGTCATTACAAGCATCAGCAGTATGCTGTACAGCATCTTGGCTGCCAGGAAGGTAGCAGGCTTCACCAGCGTGTAGTAATAGCGGAAGCGGGTAGGGTGCTCCTGCAAAAAGCTTTTGGCCACAGAGTTCACCGCTACAAACAATTGTGTGAGCCAGAACAATGCATTCCATGTGGTGGACTCCGGCTGGCCGCTCATCATGTACACTACAAACACCGTAGCGCCCACATACAGCAGCACACCATACAGTGTATGCTTTTGCCGCCACTCCATGAGCAGGTCTTTCTTCACCAGCGATATAAAAGGACTTGCCGCCATTGCCCCGCAAAAGTAATACTACTTCCTTCATTTCCTCTATCTAACTTAAAGGCTTCAGCAGTAGGGTTTCACATATGCGCTTACTACTTATGACTCACTACTTTTGACTATTCACTCATGGCAATTATTTTTTTTTATTCAGAGTTTGTTTTTTCTAAAACTAGCTTCTATATTTGCACTCCCAAAGTTCTTATAACAATAAGCGGAAGTAGCTCAGTTGGTAGAGCACGACCTTGCCAAGGTCGGGGTCG
>CAYZKL010000021.1:42806-46096 GCA_964478855.1 uncultured Flavipsychrobacter sp. | reverse complement strand
GGTGTTTTTATTATGCGATTGCACTGCATATACACAACATTGCCACTACAGGTTCACACCCAATTTGCATAATTGCCTTGCTGGCATACAATTACAAATTCAATCCTCCATGAGTAGGTTTCACATGGCTAACTGCAGTGTTGCCCATCCTAGCTGCATATAACGCAGAAGAATGAAACTTTTTCTTTTTTGAACCCGGTACTTTTGTTTCGGAATTTATGGCACCAGTATTTGGGACGCCTGCATTAAGTTCGGTTAAACCTGGATTGTTTACCGATACTTCATTTGGAGTATTTGTTCCCATAAAATAACATTTAAGTGGTTAAGGGAAAAGAACTACTATAAAGTTACGACTTATGATGGTTACATAGTGGGTGATTTTGATCAGCACATTGAAACAGCGCTACATATTCATAGATAATTGTAAATCAATGCGATGGAAGAATTAGCATTATAATGCACTGCTTTGCCTGGTACCCTTATGGTTTTAATAATCAACTATGTCTCTAAGATGATGCTCAAGGTGAAGTACATAATCTTCTATCAGCCACTGCAGTGTTACCGGAACCACACCACCTGTATCACATAAGCGTTGCAGTTCCGGTTCCTTTATTCGGTCCATTATATTGGCAAGATGCAGGTTATAGGCAGCCCATAATTTGATCAGTTCGTCCGCATCACAATCTGCATAACCATTCAGGTTGTTCCACTTATTTTGGTCATAGATTATAGTGGGCACATCTTCATACTGCACCCTTATGAATCGTTGATGATTGTTCGCAGCACTATCGATCAAATGACCAATAACTTCTTTTTTGCTCCATTTTTCGGGTGCAGGTTTTAAGTTAAAGTCATAGCCGCTAATAGCAAATAATTTTGCAGGAATAAAAGCTACCAGATACCTGAGTCGCTCTGCCGGTTTTGTGCTCATAGAATTGCGACTGAATTACTGAAAATTCCTATTGCTCCTCACGTGGCGGAAAAGCCTTCTGAGCTTTTTCGTAATACTCTTCCGCTTTCGAACTGTTTTTTGTTTGCTGCGCCAATTGCACACCAAGCTTATAGCTCTGCTCCATGTATGGATCTGCTTCTATTGCTGCATCCACTTCTGCAAAAGCGCCATTTGCATTACCGGTAGTGGCATAGGCATAAGCTGAAAAAAAGTGAGCATAAGCAGGGCTGTACTTACCAAGTTCCTTGTACAGTTTTAACGCTTCATCCAGTTTACGTTCTTTCATGTACAGGTTACCCAGTATCTGGTAGATAGTAATGTTACCGGGATACATTTTCAATGTCATATTCCCTGCATACCTTGCTGAGTCAGCATTTCCCTCAGCCTCATAAATTTCAGTCAAGGCTTCCCATACAAGTTCATTCTGAGGAAATTCCTGCAACGATGCAAGGAATTGCTCTTTAGCTTCCGGCAGTTTCTTTGCTTTCATCAGCTCAAATCCTGCCAGGTCTTTCTTGGTCTTACGCTTTAGTACCGCTGCTATCGGCACACCATCCACCTTTACAGTATAGATAGTTTCTGCAGGAGGCCATCTGTTGTCAGTTAGCTGGCTCACATCTACAAACCTCGAAAATAATATACAGTAATCCCAATCCTTGGAATACCGCTCATAAAAACGAACATAAGCAATATTTACACCGAGCGGATTTTTCAGCGCCGGCTGTTGTTTCTCCAGGGCTTCATAATCCGCATCCTTATGAAAATCAGCATTCCGTTGAATGATGGCACGTGCATCTGCAGGCAGATTGTGCTCATTAGCCTGGTACAAATAACCGATCATCGGATAAGTGCAACTGGTAGCTATAACCGCATTACGCTGTTCAGGATGTTCATACTTCAATAGCCAGTCGGTAGCCTCTCTTATCCCGATCATATAGTAGTCGGTCTCGTACCTGCCATACATACCCTTCAGCCCGCCGGCTATCTCATTATAATATAACGACTCATAAGGATGGTTTGCAGCTACAAATCTGGCAGGCAGGAAAAGACCAACAGCTATAATAGCAATTGTAGCAAAGCCTATAGCTTTTGGCTTTAGGTTCACTATGGCTATCCATCCTACCGCTGCCAGTACTGCCAGTGGCGGATAAATGAACAGGAAGTGCCTCCATCCATCATAAAGAGAAGAATTCTTGTAAATAGCATATCCCAGCGGGAAAACTGCAGTAAACAGGATAAGCAAGGAAAATATTACAATATGCTTTTTGCTTCTTAATATAGCAGGGATAGTAATAAAGCTAAGTGCAAAACCGACCAATACTATTATAGGTGCAGTGTAGAGTATATACCTTGGTATATAAAACCACGGCACCTGGTTACTAAGTATCTTTTTGCCATCATAAAGCATTCCGATGTTCACAAAGAAGTTAGACATGACCTTCAATGCTTCCAGCGGCTTGCTGATAATACCTAAGTGTGCATACGGCCAGAACAATACTGCAATAAGATAGCCAAGCACACCTACTATGATAACTTGTTTTATGATACGGCCCTTAAATGCTGTTTTTAATTGTCCGCTTAAGAATGCAAATGCAACCACGAATAGTACCAGATATGCTATGAGCAGGAAACCGCCTATACGTACGCCCATGGCCCAGCCTATACTACACACCAGCCCGAACACATGTTTTGCATTCGGATTAGGCATCGCTTTCAGAAAAAGCAGGATAAAGTAAATGCCGGCTGTATACCCTACCGAAAAAGGTATATCCTTAGGGTTTGCAAAATTATGACCAAACCAACTTGGAGACAGGATAAGGAATAACATGGCTAGTATCCCCGCATTATATCCGCCCAGCAGCTTAGCCAGCTTTCCGGCGTATATAATGCCTATTGCCCCTACAAATGCATTGATAAAGTGCATTGTGGTGTAGTGGTCCCAAAGGTGAAATACGTTGTATGCAAATGCAGTGATAAAATCGAAAATACCGCCATAGTACTGGATACCTGAAGTAGCAGTTTGTGACGAAGTATCGTCATGAAAAAAGTAATTATAGATACTGTTGCCATAATCAAAGTGCCAATGTTCGTCACCTGATATAGCATACTGAAAACTCATGGCAGGCATTGCTATAATAAGCAGCAATCCTAACACATTGAAAATTGACCTGTAGATAATATGCTTGCGCTGCTCAGGTGTAGCAGTATCATGTATTTTAAAGGGTAAAATTAAGCTATTGTACAACCAGATACGGAGTGATATAGTGAGCACCCCAAAGAACATCATGATCGAGTCCTTAACCACATTCACTTTGCTTTCCGGCATGTTCACCCAGGT
>CAYZKL010000021.1:33592-42796 GCA_964478855.1 uncultured Flavipsychrobacter sp. | reverse complement strand
ATTATGTCATTCAGGTCTGCCTGGTACAGTAGTTCCACATCGTGCGCCCACCCTTTGCTCTGCATATTCTCAAACAGGAACTTGGCAACATTCTTAGGATACAGTTTAAAGCCGCATTGTGTATCCTTTAGCTGCAATGAAGTGAGTACCTGGACGATACCATTGAATACACCACCTATCAGCCTTCTGCTTTGCAATGCCTCTACCTTACCTTCTTCGTGTTTACGGGAACCGATATATATGACAGCACTACCATCAAACAGTTCTTTATCCTTGCGTTGCCAGTTGATGAGTTCCGTTGGCCTTGTAGACATATCCGCATCCAGTGTCAGTATGTAGTCCCCATTAGCTAGCTCTACTCCCCTTTTCAGTGCACTCCCCTTGCCCCCGTTCTTGGGCATCTTTTCTATCCGCACCTTGTCCTTCAGAAAAGTGTATTTGCTATCTATTGATTGTTGTGTTTTATTGGCAGTATCATCCTTGCTTCCATCATCCACTACAATTACTTCATAATTTCCCTTCCACTTCTCATCAAATTCTGCAAGTCCTTGCAGCATCATATCAATCCGTGAGGATTCATTATAGCACGGTATTACCAACGACAAAAGGAAATTTCCTGTTACCGGGGTTATTATTTGTGATTGCTGGCTTTTCTTCATTTCAGGGAAAATTATTTATTAAGGTTACCCAGGTACACCCAGTCACCTTGTATATTCTTGCAAACGTTAGAGGCAATATTGATCTCCTTCTGCAGGTATGATGCTATAGGATAAAAATTCAGGTGCAGGTCCATAGTATAAAAGTAATAACGCTGGCATGGCGTTACTATGATCAGCTGCTTACGGGCCACGCGCTTTAGTTCTTTTATAGCTTCCGGTAATTCTCTCAGGTGTTCTATAGTATGCGAGCAGGTCACCACATCAAATGCGTTATCCTCATGGAAGCTTATAAATAGAACCCTTTTTATAGTCCGATTTTTTCAGTGTATCTACTTTATCATACAGGTCGCATCCTGTTGTTTTCAGGTTCGTATGCTCACTTATATAGTTTAGCAGGAAACCTCGTCCGCAACCTACATCAAGCAGTGTGTTTGCACTCTTATCCAATGACTCTACCAGGTACTTGATACTCGGCATATTCATATCGGTTGGTCGGTCATATGCTAGGCAATCCAGGTTACGATAGATCTCTGAGAATTCCTCCTCGGTCAGTCCATAGGCTATGTCTTTAAAGTCCATATACAGCCTCACATTCTTCCCTTTGAACCAGATATGAAAAAACGGGTACATGAACCATCGGGTATCTCTTATTGCCGGTGGCATCCAGTTATCCATTACATACCTTATCGCATTCGTTATACTTCGGTTCATCTTATCTGTAAATATTATATAGTGGCATTCCCCGCCGCAAAAAACTCTATAAACATACGCTCAAAAGAGCGGGGAAAAGTGTAATTTTCAAAAGTAATTAAAGTTGTTAAATTTACAGTCTTGAATTTACCGCAAAACATCAAATTTTAATGGATCTTAAAGAATTGGAAGCCGGCGTTGACCCTGAAGTACATTGGTACTACCAAAGCAAGATAAAGCCACTTATTACCTATACACGTAAAGTATTAAAGGCCTCAGATCCACTCACCTTGGTTGATGTAGGATCCGGCTCTGGTTTTTTCGCAATCTCACTTGAACGTAAGTACCCCGAACAAATTAAGAAAGTTTACCTTGTTGACATCAATTATACTGCTGAAGAAATTGCTGCTACAAAAGGTGCCAAAATTGAAAAGACCTTAAGAATTCCTGATACGATCGAAAATGGCCTGGTGATACTAATGGATGTCCTGGAACACCTTGATGACGACCTGAAAATGCTGAATGAGATCAAAGCAGCTTGTAAAGGCACCAATAACCACTATTTTATTACCGTTCCTGCATTTAACTCCTTATGGAGCGGGCACGATGATTACCTGGGTCATTACAGGCGTTACAAGATCAATACACTGAATAGCGTACTGAACAAGGCAAACTACAGCATTCAGAACACTTACTACCTCTATGGCAGCCTGTTTCCTATGGTATGGGTAGCGCGCAAACTCAGCAATATGAAGAAGAAAGAGGCTGAAACGAATATGCGGCCTTTCAGCCCGCTTGTTAATAAGATACTGTTAAGCATCACGTCTGCTGAGATGACGGTAAGTACCGCCAATAAAGTATTTGGTGTTACCTGCGTATCACAAGGAAAGATTTAAACTTAAAACACAATAAAATAAAGAAAGCAACGATAAATCGTTGCTTTCTTTATTAGGTATAAGGAGATAATTAACCCTCCTGTGTAGTTTCAGTTTCAGAAGTTGCTTCAGTAGTTGTTTCTTCAGCACCTTCGTTTGCATCAGCTTCTGCTTCTGCTATCTGAGCAGCTCTTACGCTGTTCTTTTCTTCTATTTTACGTACAGACTCCTTCATAGTCTCATGGCGTTTTTCAGCCTTGTGCTTACGATGTGTCTCTTCACGTTTTGCAACCAGTTCTTCGTGCTCGCCATTCCAAGATTCAAATTTAGCGAGTGCAGTCTGCTGGTCGAAAAGACCGAGCGTTACACCACGCATAAGGTGCTTCAGATAGAGGACACCTTTGAAAGAAAGGATACGGCGGCAAGTATTCGTAGGCTGCGCACCTTGATCGCGCCAGTGAAGGGCACGTTCGCGGTTCATACGGATAGTTGCCGGTACGGTCAACGGATTGTAAGTACCTAATTTTTCAATGAATTTACCATCACGGGGGGCTGTTGTGCTAGCCGCTACGATGAAATAGAAAGGGCGCTTCTTAGACCCATGTCTTTGCAGGCGAATTTTTACCGACATAAATAATAGAAATTATTCTTCGTTAACAATAAATTTTTTTTCGGATTGCAAATATAGTAAAGCACTTTGAAAAAACAAAATAAACTTATTCCTGCTATACTTGTTACCTGATAAGGGTTACATCCCCTTCTCCACCAGGCTTGGCCACAATCATTATGTAACTATATACACCCAAATCCTGTGGAATACCATTATAGGTGCCGTCCCAGCCATTTTTGTAATTAGTGGAATAAAACATCTGTTGTCCCCACCTGTTGAACACCCTGAATTCTATCATACTCTGAAACCGGATGCCGGTTGGCCTGAAAATGTCATTCATACCGTCCCCATTAGGTGTAAATCCTGTTGGAATAGTTTCATTCATAGTACTGTCCACTATCACTGTTACCTGTGCAGAATCTTCACAGCCGTTTATGTCATAACCATACACCACATAAGTCGTTGTCTGGTTTGGACGTGCTACAGGATTGCTTATCGACGGATTATCCAAAGAACCGTCATTTGGTTTCCAGTAATAATAGATCATACTATCAGCATTCAATTGAATACTCTGTCCGTACACAATAGTAGTTGTAGGCGTAATATTCATAACCGGCAACGGAGGCAGCGGGCGTATACGGAAAGTATCTGATGCTGTGCAGTTATATGGGTTCAATGTTGCGGTTAGGGTATATACAGTTACCGCAGTCCCCGAAAAATGAGGTACTTTGACAGAAGCATCGTCAAGACCGGCGGGCATGCTCCATTGATAAGTATAATCATTGAGTGCTAGGAATGGTGAAAGGCTTACCGTATTGGTTAATGATAGCGGCTGACCGATACAAATAATAGTATCATGAAACGATTTAATCGAGACTTGCAATACGAACACTTTTTTTGTCATCGAATCTATGCACCCTACAGTATCTGTAGCGTACAAAGTCACAGGGTAAATACCGGGAGCATTATATGTATGGGTAATAGAACCTAAGGTAACATCAGTACTGCCATCACCCGGCTTCCATACATACGAAGCAAACGTTCCCGCCGGTGTTGACAGATCATTAAAACTGATCGACTCTCCGGCGCATATAGTATCAGGGGAAGTGGAAAATGCCGCGTTGAATATATGATTTATAGCTACTTCTATAGTGGTATCCCTGCTGCATACACCTGAATCTGCAGTAAGTTTCACATAATAGGTTCCTTCCACTGTATATAAATGCGAAGTACCTATGATGTTTGTATCTCTTACAGGACTGCAATCCCCAAAGTCCCATAAATAGGAGTTTGCATTTGTCGTTGTATTTGTAAAATCAACAAGCCCACCATTACAATCTATATGTACGTAAAAAGTAAAATCAGGCATTATCCTTGGTTTTACTTTTATGACTATTGAATCCCTGCTACTTTCACAATTCACTGTTTGGCTGGCATAAAAAACATAAGTTCCCGGTATGGATGTATTGATAATGGGAGCTACCGTACTACCGGTAGTACTTGTAGCCGATGTATACCATAATATACCGCTACCGGAAACAGTAAGAGGTATAAACGGATCTCCAAAACAATATGCTTTTTTCCCAGAAATTACTGGCGGAAGGTCAGAGGGTAAACTATTAACTACGATAGTATCAATATATATAGAACAGCCATTGGTTGTTGCAACCCAATAGGTGCCGTATATTAAAACGTTATTTGTTGCAGCAGTTGTGCCGTCATTCCAAAGGTAAGAAGTACCTGTATGATGAGATGCAATAGTAATACCTGAAACAGGCGGTATACATGCGGTAGTGTCAAATCTGGCATAAAAGGTATCCGGCACTACCGAAACCACCATATTGGGCAATCCGAATATACCGGTATTTGGAGCAAGGCTTACTGCATTTGATACATAATTACAAGCAACACCTGCAGTATTAGGACTCGTAATACAATCTAATTGTCCTGTAAAGCCGCCGGGAGCATTGGTGTATATCCTGCCATCAGGCCCCAGTTTCAGATCTGTACCTAATGAAGGGCTTGAATGAACATTTATACGCGATGCAATGATTGCGGCTGTTGTTGGTAAAGTGATATCATACTGAGCAAGTAGTGCGCCTGAAGAAGTAACATCCATACTATATAGCTTGGTGTTATCCGGAGAGAACTCAGCACCATAATTGCGAAGCCTGAATTGAACCAACTATATAAGAATTACAAACGATCTTCCTCCTGTCCGGACTTGCCTTCATCATGCCTATGGTATAGGCTTCGGGACCTGAAAATGTGCCTACTGTTGAAATAACCGGCGTAGTATTTAATCCGGCAGATGATATTTCATAAGCATAAAATTCTCCGAAATCTTTTGCGTGTGTTAGTACCCATATACTGCAATGATCGCTGGCCACTGCAATCATTTTTTCAGATAACCCACTTGTGATCGGAACTCCGATTGATCCGGGAACAAGATCCCCTAATCCCCCAGCTAATGTAGTATCTACAATAGAATATGACAGATGTGAATATCCGAAAGAACCTGCATAATCTTCAAGAGAGAATACATAGTACTGATCGAAATTAGTCAAAGAAGGCACAATAAGGGTGCCCTGTGTGGAACTAACGTTGCTGTAAGGGACTATAGATGCTCCTAATGGCATTATTGCCCCTAACCTGTTATATACAGTACTACCATCGGTATAAAACAGAAGACGGCCCACCTGATTACTAACAGAAGCGCAGCCCTCATTTGTATTGATATTGGTCGAAATTGCAACCGGAGATCCTGTAGCAAAATCTACTCCTGCATTGCTTCCAAATGCCCAAACCTTATTCTGGTTGATAAAATGCTGTCCGTGCAATTGAAAAACAAACAAAAGAGGAGCTAGTGATAGTAGGTATTTTTTCATTCAGCTAAGATTTTAGGTTGTAACGGGGTTAATTGGCTATGAATAGACAAAATTATATTATTAAAATTAGAATTATACAAGCTAACAATAATATAATTTATACTGACTCAAAACTATAGACGGGAAAAAGGCGCAGCTGGTTGGGATTATCTAACAATAAAACAAGAAAGTAATATTACCTGATCAATGTCACATTACCATGTTTCTCAAATATAGTTCCGTCATTTGTCTCAGCCTCGATAACATAGACATAAACACCAAATGGTTGTGGTTTGTTGTTAAAGGTACCGTCCCACCCCTCATCAATATTAGTTGTCTCAAATACCATATTTCCCCAGCGGTTATATACCCTGAAGTATTTCAATGTAGCAATACCCCTCTTCAGTACATAAAACTTGTTATTCACACCTGAGCCTGGAGTAAATGCATTTGGTAAAGCCAATACGGCTGATGGCTCAAAATATATGCTGATGGAATCAGATGCTCGGCACCCCCACTCGTTCATTGCCTCTACCTTATACTTAGTATTCACTACTGGTGTTGCTACTGGATTAGATATATACGGATTATCAAGGCCCGACGGTGGAAACCATGTAAAGTTCACACAATTGGTCTGTGGACTGATCTGGTAAGACTCACCCGGATATATCGTAACGGAATCCCCCAGATACACTACTCCGCCCGGCCTCACAACCACAATGGTCGATAATGTATCCTTACAACCATAATCACTGGATGCGATCAGCGTATAACGCTGCGTAGTGATGGCATGCACCCAAGGCTCAGCTATAGTAGAATCACTCAGGTAGATGCCAGGATGCCACGCATAAGCGAAACCTCCTTCTGGCTGAAACTGCACGGAATCTCTCGGGCAGATATTGTACAATGAATCAAAGATGACGAAATTACCGGGATGTACGATTAGCAAAGCAGAATCCTGCCCTATACAACCTGCAGGTGTACTCACAGTAAGAATAATATGCGTACTGTCTCCAGCGGTAAATACAACATCACGTTTCAGCGAATCATCAATTGATATACCTGGTGACCAACTGTAATTATAGTGAGTATACCACCGCGGGTCTGCCATAGCATGAAGATGAAGTGTATCAAACTCACACACCGCCCTGTTGCCACCAGCATAAACTATTGGATTTGGCTGTACATCGATGTAAAAAGAATCAACAAGATCTGGACAACCCGGGTAACGGCCTATCAGGTAATACATGGCAGATGTATCCGGAGTGATCAGCGGGTTAGGATAGGTTGGAAGTCCAATACCGGCTGTCGGAAGCCATAGGTAAGACATACCCGGTGATCCGGTGGACATGCCCTTTATTGACTGCCCACGACAGATCGCTGTATCATTGTTGTATAGCGTCATTGTATCAACTACTATGCGTACATTGATCGTATCTGATCCCGGACAGCCGCCTACTGTCACCTGAAGCCAATAGGTTCCACTCGCCCCAACAACAATGCTGGAAGCTCCGCTACCAGTATTCCACAAATAGGTAGGCGATGTATAAACTACTGAAGACTGAAGACTGATCAATGCACCATTACAGTTACCGGTATCAGGGCCAAGGTCAACTACAGGATATGGAGATACTGCAATGCGTATCGTATCTGTCACGATACAGCCATTATTCAGCCGTAACCAGTACATACCCGACACAGATACATGTATCGAATCTCCGGTGCTACCGGTACTCCATAGGTAACTTGTACCCGATGGCTGCACAGACGACAACACCAGTGTGTTGCCGGTACAGAATCCGGTATCATTTCCAAGAGCAGGTACCGGAAGCGGTATAAAGTTCACTGCAAAGGTGTCGACGCGTACCGTACAACCGTTAATGGAATATGCTATATACGTACCGCTTGCAGAAACAAATATAGCAGGTGTTGTAGCACCGGTACTCCACGCATATGTGGCATACCCCGTAGGTGCAGGAAGAGTCAAAGGTGCAAGCGCTATACACATAGTTGTATCATGCCTGAAAAACGTAGTGTCAGGTTGCTGAACATCGATGTATACACTATCCCTTACTGTGCATATTTCCTGGAATGAAATATCATCAATGGCAAAATCATTGCCTGCAGATGTTGTATTCTGATCATTGATACAGATTGTGGCGGTTGTATTGATGCCACTGTTCCATGTGGTGAAAAAATTGGTCCATACACCTGGCACTGATGTGATGGCTGTAGGAACACCGATCAGGATACCATTGATCTTAAATTGAAGTATTGGCACGTCAGCCCCTACTGTAATAGAAGAGCAATTTGCTATCCACGCTGAAAAATCATAGTCTGTATTTGGTGTTACCGGTATCGTCTGGCACCAGATATCAGAGGCGATCGGGCCTCCGTTAATGATCATCATATCACCGGCACCCGTAGTATGGTCAGCCATCGAAGTAAAACCGCCATGCACGCCAAATGGGTCTGTGTATACAGAATAATCACCTTCAAGAAGCACAGGGCTTGGCGGTGCAGCATACGTGTAAGAACTACTGAATCCGGTATTCCCTAAACTAAAATCACCGTTATATACCAGGTTGAATGTGATGAGCGACCTTACATCAATATTATAATAACCAGAAACAGGGCCAACCGTAAGAGTTGGAGTTAATACCGTACTGCTTGATAGCCCTGCTATAGGAGACCATGTTATATCCAGCACAGGGTTTGTACCGGTAAGCGTTGCCGGAAGCGTAATAACCGAACCGATACATGGCATCAAAGTATCAGGAAGGCTGATACTGTTACAAGTACTCGCACAAACAAACGAGGCACAACCTCCGAAACTTTCAGAAACAAGAGAATTCGTAGCCGTGGCTGATGATACAGTCCCATAAATATTTATTCCTGTTGGATTAGGGACTGCCGAGGTCTCATTATAGTTATGCGAGGACACTGTAATTGTGTGCGTTCCCGCAGCCAGTGGCAAAGTCTGTGTAAAATGTGTAAATGCAGTAAAATGTCCCGGTATCGGAGCTGCAGGCTGAGCAAAAGTGAGTAGTACTCCATCTACATCTATCGCATCAATATAATTGTCATTCGCGATATAAAAATCAAATGTGATGTTATCTCCGGAGCACATTCTGAATGAACGGGCAAAAAGCACATTATAAGGAGTTCCTGAAGGGCCGGTACCGTCTGTGGTATAAGTGGTGGAATTGATACAACTGAGCCATCCTCCGGGATTTGGTATGGGATTAGATATCCAGCCAGGAAGCGTTGTAATAATAAATGCATTAGAACCAGGTACCACCTCTATCAATCCGGTCGACATGATTGCAGTTGCAATACTCGGATCCTCATAAGTAACGATCCAATGAGGATCCGGAACAGGGGTCGTTCCATCAGGTCCTCCCGGAATTGCAAGACCTGTCAACGGGTCATAACCTGTATTAATGATCAATGAATTGGTCAGGCACTGAGATTGTGCAGAATACCCGCCCAACACAAGTATG
>CAYZKL010000021.1:27272-33582 GCA_964478855.1 uncultured Flavipsychrobacter sp. | reverse complement strand
AATTAAATATTTTTTCATGCGTTCATCACCTAATGCAATAGAATTCATCAGACATCAAATTTGCCTAACAGGTTGGAAAAATACACTAAAATAGCTATATAACAAAGCTTTGACTTCTAATGTGATTGATCAATAAATTCAATTGAGCTTTTTTTTAATGATTAAAGTAAAAACGCTGTAGTAATTTTGTCCATCGTAAATGAAAAGAGTCACTACCCTTTATAAAAATGCATACAGTGGCTTATCCCCTGCCACCTGGTGGCTTTCGATCGTCATGCTTATCAATCGGAGCGGTACCATGGTTGTGCCGTTTATGACTTTATACCTTACAGAAACAAAACACTACACCATAGCGAAAGCAGGGCTTATCATGTCAATATTTGGCTTTGGTGCCATTTGTGGTGGTTTTCTGGGCGGCAAACTGACTGATAAACTCGGTTTTTATAGTGTACAGTTATCTGCCCTTGTTTGCGGTGGTGCCATGTTTATTGTCCTTGGACAGGTTGATAACTTTGCTTTACTCTGCGTTTGCACTTTTGTACTCGCAACTTTAAATGAATCTTTCCGGCCAGCAAATGCCAGTGCTATCGCTCAATATAGCAATGAACAGAATCGTACACGCTCCTACTCGCTCAATCGCTTATCTATCAATCTGGGATGGGCTGTTGGAGGAGCGCTGGGCGGCTTCATTGCATCAAAAAATTACCACCTCTTGTTTTGGATCGACGGACTTACAAATATAGGTGCAGCCATTCTGCTCCTGGCGGTACTATCTCCATCAAGAAATAGCCAGACTCCGGCAAAAAAAGAGAAAAGCGATCCTGTAAATGCAACATCTGCATACCTGGACAGGCCATACCTTTTTTTTATTTTGCTCACAGTTCTATACGGTTGCTGCTTTTTCCAGTTATTCGCTACTCAGCCCGTTTACTTTAAACAGCAATTGCATTTAACGCCATTTTTTATTGGCATAGTCATGGCTCTTAATGGCCTGATGATAGCATTCTTCGAAATGGCGGTCATCTTTTCCCTCGAGCAAAGAAAAAAGAATATGTACTATATAACCATCGGTACTTTGCTCACAGGCTTGTCTTTTGTTATCTTCAATATATTCCCGGGCACACATTCGCTGGCTATAATCTCCTGTATCATTGTTACTATAGGTGAAATGTTGTCGATGCCGTTTATGAATACATTTTGGGTTAGCAGGACCAATGACGCCAACAGGGGTCAGTATGCCGGCCTTTACACCGCAGCTTGGTCTATCGCGCAGGTTATAGGACCCTATGTAGGATCGCAGGTTGCGGAGCATATTAGCTTTATAGTCCTATGGTGGATCATAGGCGGAATAAGTTTTATTACAGCTGTTGGTTTTACTTGGCTGGGGCATAAAGCCCCTCAAATACATGTTGATACAGCTATTTAACCGGCAAATAAAACATACCATTTTCTTTAATAATCAATACACTTTGAATATATTAGTGGCTGAAAAGACAACAACTGAACCCCCATTCTTTTAATTATTTACAACACAAACTAATGAAAAACACAATACTTGTTCTGGGCGGAGACGGCTATTATGGCTGGCCTCTTGCTATGAAAATAGCTGTGAAATATCCTAACCAGAAAGTAGTGATTGCTGATAATGAGTGGCGCAGAAATATTGTAAAAAGCTTCGGCTTTCAAACGCTGATACCAATTGCTAAACCGGAAGAGCGCATAACTGCATTTAGTAAGATACACGGCCAGAGCAATCTGCATTACATCAGGCTTGATGTAAATTCAGAGCGCATTGAGGACCTGATCGCACACGAATTGCCGCACACCATTTACCATCTCGCACAACAGTGCTCAGCGCCATTTTCTATGAAGGGGGTTGAAGAGGCGCTGTATACTATTCATAATAATGAAGAAGGAAACATGCGGCTGCTTTGGGCAGTTCGTAAACACATACCTGATGCGCATATAATAAAGCTGGGGTCATTCGGAGAGTACGCCCAGGGTGGCATTGATATTGCAGAAGGTTACTTTTTCCCAAGACATAAAGGCATAGAAGCAACTAAACCTATGCCTTTCCCACGGGAAGCGGATGACATCTATCATATCTCTAAGATCAATGACACAAACTATGTTGCAATGGCTTGCAGGGTATGGAAATTGCGCATTACGGATGTAATGCAGTCAACCATATTCGGTTTTACCACAGAGGAAATGGAAGGTTGTGAAACCCTCTATACCCGTTGCGATTACGACCATATATTCGGCACTGTGGTCAATCGCTTTCTAACGCAGACAGTTACCGGTCACCCGCTTACCGTTTATGGAAAAGGCAATCAACGAACAGGTCTTATGGCGCTAAAGGATTCCGTAAACTCAATGGTTTCTTTCATTGAGAATATCCCGGAAGCCGGCATACATAAGGTAGTCAACCATGTTACCGAAACCAACTTTTCGATTAATGAACTTGCTGCCTATATCAAGGAAATAGCAAAAGAAGAAGGTTATGATGTCAACATAATCAGAACACATGACCCTCGCCAGGAACAGGTAGATACAAAACCTGTGTATGGTATAGATACTGACTACAGTGGCCATGATACCTTACACTCTCCGTTTGCAACTGTGGTAAAGGAAATGCTCTCCATTATAACCCGTTTTAAGGATAATATCAGTGAGCGTCTGTTTGTACCAAGTGTAAAGTGGGCTGACGATTTAAGCAAAGAATCTAATCCGGTTATTGCCGATCTTGTAAAAATTGATGACGATTGTTATTGGGAACTATTCAGAGAGCAATACTTCCAATCTGAAAGAATAAACCTTAACCCTGGTACTCTCGGCACTACATCTGCCCCAGTCAAACGCATACGCTACAACCAGCATGCTTCCAAAAACATGGAAGGATTCCCGCTTGGCAGTTACGAACATGGTCGTAAAAGCCATGGTGCTATAAACGACCTTTGTGCAGAACTATGGCCATCCAAGGGGTATCAACTCACGGTTACACACAGCACCTCTCAGACCATAAACCTGATTGCACTTGCAATGTTGAGGAAGTTACATAAAATTTCACCTCCGCCATACCGTATATTTACTACTGCTCATGAGCATGAAGGCGGCATTGGTTGTTTTCATCATCTTCCTGAGTTTGAAGTGCATTATATAGATGATGACACACTTGCTGATCAGGCAATTATGGCTGAAAAACTAAACGAACTGCAACCTCATCTTGCCTTCTTTTCCCATGTTTACTATGACACCGGCTACCTTGCTCCCGTAAAGGATTGGTTTAATATCGTACACAAAACAGTTCCCGATTGTAAAATAATTTTAGATGCAGCCCAATCTCTCGGTCTTTATGAAGTTCCGTTTGGTGCTGCCGATGCAATCGTGGGCAGTACTCATAAGTGGCTCTTTGGCCCTCATGGTGGCGGACTGATGTGGATGAAGGCCTCGTTTTACAAATGGATAGAAGGAGTATTTTGGAGTGGGCACGGGCTTGCTTATGATCCTGAAATAGCACCGCTGAGCATCCCCGGTGGACAAGACTTTCAAATGTATCCGGCAATAGAAGAAGCCTTGAAACTATTTAAGAAAACTGGACAGGACATAATACTTACCCGTTCTTCTTACCTGAGATCAGGGTTTCAAAAAAAGCTTGCAGAAGTTTTCACTTCAAATGCAATAGAACATACTTTTCTCAATGATGAAGCATGCTGTCCCCTTGTGGCAATTGCATTTACTGATTTCGACCCTTACCCCTTATATAAATATCTGAATGAACAACAGGTGCATACTAAATGTATTAAAAACCACCCGATCGCAGGTATCAATTATCACATACTTCGCATAGGCATACCATACTTCGAAACCAGCGACCGTCTGAATTATGTATTGTTTGAAATAGGAAGATTTTTAGCAAAGAGTGCTGTACTTGCTTAGTACAGCACTTATTTTCTTTCATATATTTCAGTCCAAGCCTTTCCTTTTGCGTATCG
Organism: uncultured Flavipsychrobacter sp.; assembly: GCA_964478855.1. GTDB lineage: Bacteria > Bacteroidota > Bacteroidia > Chitinophagales > Chitinophagaceae > Nemorincola. The sequence continues at coordinate 29,587 of CAYZKL010000021.1, read as the reverse complement.
GTATATAAGGTGTATGTTCTTTTCTTTGGTAAATGAATTGTACCTGTTATCCGGTTCCAGGTTATTAAACAATATAATATCAGTACTCGGATCTAACTCCCATCTTACACGATTTTTGTCAAAAGGTTTTTCACCATGCAAAAAACCGGTAGCAGGATCTATAAGGTGTTCATGCGTAAGAAATGAACCTACACCTATCGATTTATCATAGAAATTATTCCTGATCATAAAATCGATCTCCTTCTGCTGTACGTCTAAACCATCAAATGCGCCGGGATTTGAATCTCCGAAATTATCATCAGACCAATAGGCATATCCACTGATACACAAAATAATAATGAGAATAGGATAGTACAATACACGATAGGAGCGATCAAGGTATTTATCAATAATTACTGATGTAAAGAAGAACAAAGGGATGATTGCCGCAAGCAGATATCGATAAGTGAAAAAATTGAGCGAAGAAAAACAAAGAAAGACGAAGATAAAGACTCCGGATAGCACTAGTAATCGCTGCTGCCTGTTATCTGCATATATTTTCAACGAACGAAAAGCATAAAACATACAGACAACAGTTGCTATAAGTAGAAACATCAGCAAACCGCTGAAGTACACCTCCCCACCCCTCCTGTCGTCAACGATCAGATAAATTATAGACGCAGGAAGGAAAGGCGCAAGATATTTTACATTTTTGTTTTTGATAGCAGTGGTCAATACAACTACGAGCAACACGATAAAGTAATAATATTTATTAAAATCATCAAAAGTATTCCGCACACAGTTTCTCCTGAAATTATACCAGAATGCCCCCCAATTATGTTCTATCAGATCATTATATAAAGGAAAAATATACCACCCTCTAACATGCTTTTGTAGCAGAAAAAAAATACCTATTAATAAACAGGGGATAGCAATGGATAGAAATCGCCTGATCCGTATTCTTATATCAATTCCCCTATTGAACAAACTAATAAGAGCATCAATACCAATAACGAAACCTACCATTAATCCACTCTCTTTTGTATAAAACACAGCGGTCAGGCAGATTGCTGCCAAGAAGTATTTTTCAGACACATAAAATACAATGCTCAGGAAACATAAGAATGCAATAAGTACCTCGAAAAGAACAAAAGAAGACTGTATAAAAAAAACAGTAAGTGTTGCAGTAAGCAACAAAGATAATACAGCCACTCTTTGATTGAATAATCTGATCCCTGATTCATAAATTGCAATAAGGAACAACACCGATATTAATAAGGCAAACGAATGCATAGAAAACAGAGAAGGTCCGAAGACATTCATCCAGATAGCTGCAATTGCATGATAAAACAAAGGATGGCCTCTCGACAATTCAGGATCAATTGCGGTAGGCATAAGACTGATACCATGATGGTACATATCTTTTATTGCTACTGCATATGGCCAGCTTTCATCCCAATAATATGGATAGTATAAATGAGGGACCTTGCAGCAAATGAATACTACTAAAACTATGAGCAGAGGCCACCTCGTTTTAATAAATATTGATAGAGTGTTCACCATATAAAAATAAAATACTTTTCTTTATTTACGTTCACCAAACAGCATACTGCCTATCCTTACCATTGTACTACCGGCCTCTATTGCCATCTTGTAATCCGCACTCATTCCCATGGAACATATAGAAAAATGAGGTCTTGCAAAAAAAGTAGTGGTACTCAGGTGAATAAAGAAGTTATGTAAAGCACCAAATTCATTTCTTACCTGTTGTTCGTTATCCGTGTTCGTCGCCATTCCCATCAACCCGCAGATACGTACATTCTGGTACTGTTCCTTTTTTGCTTCATAATGTTCCAGCAACATGAATATCTCTTTCTCATCCATACCGAATTTGGTCTCTTCTTCTGCAATATGCAACTGAAGTAATACATCAATCACTCTGTGACACTTAGCAGCTTGCTTATTGATCTCTGAAAACAACTTAAAACTATCAACACCGTGTATCAGATGAACAAAAGGCACAATGAACTTTACTTTATTGCTTTGCAGATGCCCTATAAAATGCCACGCAATATCCCCGGGTAGTTCCTCATGTTTATCAACAAGTTCCTGCACATAATTTTCACCAAAATCCCGCTGCCCATGTTCATATAATTCCTTTATATCAGCAACAGGCTTGGTCTTTGACACAGCAATAAGCGTAACATTTTTTGCAGTTAGTTCATTTCGCAATCTTTCCCATACTGCTATATTTATCATACTAGTATTGTTCCTGTTCGTTCGGAAAATCCTTATCCTTTATATCCTTGATATACTGCTTTGTAGCTTTATTTATT
>CAYZKL010000021.1:8511-27262 GCA_964478855.1 uncultured Flavipsychrobacter sp. | reverse complement strand
TTATTTCGTCATACAGGTTCAGGTATCTGCGCAGGAACCTAGGCGAAAAATTCTTGGTAATACCGAGCATATCATGCATCACAAGCACCTGCCCGTCCACATGTACGCCGGCACCTATACCTATTACCGGTATTTTCAGTTCTGCAGCCACATGCGCACCTAATGATGCCGGTATCTTCTCCAGTACTAATGAAAAACATCCTGCATTTTGCAATGCTCTTGCGTTGTGCATCAATATCTCCGCTTCATCTTCTTCCTTTGCTCGCACTGCATAAGTGCCAAATTTATAGATCGATTGAGGGGTAAGACCAAGATGTCCCATAACGGGTACACCGGCACCTGTGATACGTTTTATTGATTCACAAACCTCTTCCCCACCTTCCAGTTTAATCCCATGCGCACCGGCTTCCTTCATGATACGGATCGATGAATTAAGTGCTTCTTTACTATTTCCCTGGTAAGACCCAAATGGCAGATCTACGATCACCAGGCATCGCGCACAGGCTCGAATTACACTTTGTGCATGATAGATCATCTGGTCGAGCGTAATAGGCAATGTAGTTTCATGCCCGGCCATCACATTCGATGCCGAATCGCCTACCAGGATCACATCAATACCTGCATCATCAAATATGCGCGCCATAGAAAAATCATATGCAGTAAGCATACTGATCTTTTCTCCGTGCTGCTTCATCCATTGCAGCGTATGTGTAGTAACCCTTTTTATCTCTGAGTGTGTCGACATGGTATCTGGAATCAAAAAGTCAAAAGTAAATGCATACCTTTTATATTATATGTACTCACATCCGGCTTGACGTTAAAATATCTGAACTTATTGATGATGTAAAAGTAAGATTCAAAATCGAGAAAAAACGGCAGGAACGTGTTATATAAAGATCCTTTTAGCTATTTCCGATGCTTCAAAAAAGGCTTGCATGTTGATGTTTAACTGAATATTATTGCGCAGGCTCCAGCTCACAATGTTTTCAGTAGCTATATTGCCCACAAGGTCATCTTCAGCCATAGGGCACCCACCTATACCATTCATCGCACTGTCAAATCGCACACAACCTGAATTGTAGGCCGCTTGTATCTTTTCCTCCCATTTATCAGGTGAAGAATGAAAATGAGCACCAATGTTTACATCTTTGAACTCCGGTATCAACCGGTCATATATATAAGTGATATCTGTTGCTTTTGCCAATCCTACGGTATCTGCCATAGCAATGTTCTTTATACCTAAGGTCGATAATTTTCCCACCCAATTGATAGCTACATCTGCGTTATAGTCATCACCATATGGGTTTCCAAAACCCATAGATATGTATATGACCATCTCCTTATTATGGTTAATGCATAGCTTTTGTATCTCTTCCACTTGTGCCAGCGATTCCATTATTGTCTTATTCGTATTACGTCGCTGAAAAGTTTCTGAAATAGAGAATGGAAAACCCAAATAACTTATCTCATCATATTGCACGGCTTCTTCAGCCCCTCTTGTATTGGCAACAATTGCAAGTAATTTTGTTTTCGAGTCACCCATCTGCAGCATTGGGATCACTTCCTTTGTGTCCGCAAGTTGGGGTATTGCTTTCGCAGATACAAATGATCCGAAATCAAGGATATCAAACCCAACCTTTAATAGCGAATTCAGGTAGGCTGACTTATCATTTGTGGGTATAAAGTGCGCCCAGCCCTGCATCGCATCGCGGGGGCATTCAATAAGTGTCAACTGTTTTGTGTTATTCATATACCAGTGTTTACTGGAGCAGGATCGCGAGATTATTACTTGTCAGCGGCTTATTCAAAAACTGCTTTACCGATGTGTAATGATGTACCCGGTGCAGGTCGTTTTCATTGATCGATGATGTGATAACGTAAATCGTGTAATGCTGCGTTATCTCGGGCGGCAATGTTTCAAACGCCTCCACAAACTCGAAACCATCCATCACAGGCATCTGTATATCCACCAGCACAATCATGTGCGAATCTTCAGCAACAGGTGCTGTACTAATAAAATCGAGGGCTTCCCTCGCCTGCAAAAATGACCGGATGGATTCACCTTTCCCGGTATTTTTTATCATTTTCTCAGCGATAAAACAATCCAGTTTGCTATCGTCTATGACAATAAAATGCAGTTTTTTATTTTGCGCCATTTGCTTTGCCCGGTATAATTACTTTAAACGTTGTGCCTTCATTTAATACTGAACTAACCTCTATGATCCCTCCGATTTTCGCAAGTGCGTCCTTCACATTATACAGCCCGAAACCTGAGCCCGATTCCTGCGAAGTAGCTCTGTAAAACATGGTAAAGATATTACCGATATGGTTCTCATGTATGCCAATTCCATTATCTTTAACATATATAGTGGCATTGTTATTTGCCACCTCTACATCTACCTCCACAAATTTATCTGTCGCTGTTTTCCTTTGATACTTAAACGCATTAGAAAACAAATTATTCAAAATGATCTTTAATGATATCTCATCTGAGAAAAATGTCTCTTTCTGATCAATATTCACGATGAATTTAATGTTATCCATCCTGCCGGCTATCTGGAAAAGAGCAGCAGTATCGTCTATAAGCTTCGTAAAATCTATTTCCTCAAATACCAGTCGCCCCCTTTTCAAATTATAATACTCGTGCGTATTCTTAATGAATTCATCCAGCTTCTTGATCGCAACCTCCATCATACCAAGTATTTCCCTAAGATCAGGCAGCGAGTCCATTGTTTTTGCCAGCTCTATTGCCCCCTGTACACTTACCAACGGCCCTCTCAGATCATGTGTTATCGTATAGGCAAACTTACCAAGTTCATCATACGCTGACTGCAATTCCTGGTTCTTTGATACCAGCATTGAGTGTGTTATGTAGAATTTATTCGCCTCTTCTATTGCCGATTTCACATCAGCATCTGTCCAGGGCTTTTTGATATACCTGAAGATATGCCCTTTGTTGATCGCATCAATCACCGATTCAATATCAGAATACCCTGTTATCAGTATCCTTACAGGATCAGGGTATTGCTCCCGCATTTCTTCAAAAAATTTCACGCCTGTCACATCGGGCATTCTTTGGTCACAGAGTACCAGCCTGATCTCAGGATGAGTCTTTAGCAATTCGTAGGCCTGTGCAGTATCAGATGCAGTAAGAATAATATAGTCAAACCTGAATGTAGCTTTAAAGCCATTCAGGTTATTCTGTTCGTCGTCTATATATAAGACTTTTATTTTTTCGGTCGTGTTCAAGAGCTTGTTATTTCTGTATTAAAGGTAATTTGAGAATAAATTCCGTCCCAACTCCAATCTCCGAATTTACGATAATTTGTCCGTTATGTTTATTGATAGTATTATAAGCAATGCTAAGTCCAAGGCCGGTACCTTCACCCACATCCTTAGTAGTAAAGAATGGCTCAAATAAACGCTTCCTTGTTTGCTCATCCATTCCTGTTCCGTTGTCTGCAATTTTTATAATTATCTGGTTACTTGCAGAATCTGATGATGTACTTATTGTAAGCAGCCCACCATCAACATCATCAAATCTCTTCTTTATAGCATATATCGCGTTCGATATCATATTCAGGAACACCTGGTTCAGCTTGCCGGGATAACATTCTATAAGCGGGATATTGCCATATTCCTTTTTGATTTTGATCTTATTATTAAGAAGGTTATTGGTAATGATAAGTGTGGATTCCAGCCCCTCATTGATATCTGCCTTTTTCAGGTCATCTTCATCAAGACGCGAGAATATCCTGAGGCCTTTTACAATTTCCGATGTTCTCGATGCACCCTCTCCTATCCCATGCAGCAATTGTTCTATCTCCTCTTTCAGATAATCAAAGTCTATCTCTGATTTATAGTCATCAATTTTCTGTTTCTTTTCTGCACTTGTATCGTCTGACAGAGCCATTCCTTCGATAGCTGCAACTGTTTCTATAAGCATCAGCACATCCCTGTTCAGTGGCTTCACATTCGATGTCACAAAATTGATCGGGTTATTGATCTCATGTGCTATACCCGCAGTAAGCTGACCCAAAGATGCCATTTTTTCTGACTCAACAAGTTGTGCTTCCGCTTCTTTCAATTCCGTCATTGCCTTACTCAATTCATCATTGGCAACTTTCAATTCAAATGTGCGTTCATTTACCTTTTTCTCCAATATCACATTTTGCTCACGCACTATACGCTCGTTTTCCTGCAGCGCCAGCAACGCCTGTGCCTGAGACTCTTCCTTTTCCTTCCTGAACAGGTTTATCTTATCTGCAAGGGCTATGGACAGCAGCACTACTTCTATTGCAGACCCTATCTGCATAGCATAATAAGTAAAGTTATTATAAGGTAATACGTTTGCATTTCTCAACACAAATACCACAACTGCAGCTATGAATATGGTCCATGCAATAAGGAATATTTTTGCAGGCCTGTAACCCTTAAGCGATATTCTTACAGTTGTGATGTAAACAATTATTGCCAGTATTGTTACTACCAGCTGCATGATCAGAGTAGACTGCACATAATTACCCGTAAAACTCAATGCAAGTATTCCGCAATACAGGAAAATGAATACGACTAATATTTTGTAGAGTACCGGTGTGTAATGTTTTACATGCAGGAAGTTATTGATAAATATTATCGCAAAAATTCCTGAGAATGCCGGCACCCATACTACCATTGCATTCGCAAGGAAATAAGAATCCGGGTATAGGAAACGCGCAGCATAACCTTGCAAACATGCCTGCGTAAGTCCGGTAAACAATATATAACCTACATAATACAGGTACGACCGGTCTCTGACTGAGAAGTATAGGAACAAGTTATACAATAGCATCACAAGTATGATACCTGCATAAATTCCAAAAAGCAGGTCCCTTGTGTATATCTCTTCCGATATATTTTTCGTACTACCTATGGTCATCGGTAATTGCAATTGCTCAGAGGCAATTACTTTCATCATATAGCTATGCGTCGCTCCGGGAGCCAGATGCAGATTGAAGATATAGTTCTGGTGTTTATGCTCGCGGGTGTAATAAGGGACAAACTCCCCTGTAACCGCCTTGGTCCATACCCCTGTAGAATCAAAAGTATAAACCAATACACTATCTATCGTCGGGTATTCTAACTGTAGAGCCAGGTTATTCAGCTCACTTTGGTTGGTAACAATAAACCTAATCCAGTAAGACGAGTTGGTGATTTGCATATTCGGCACCGCATCCTTACTATTAATAAAATCTTTCGATTTCAGTACATCATCTATTGTAAATGTATTCTTTTCATCTTTCAGGTACGCAATCTTATCTCCTATCGACAATAGTCCGGTTGTCTGATTGTAGATAATGGTATCCTGCGCCAGCATCTTGCTGGGAAAAACTATAACTGACAGTAAAAGAAAAAAAACAATTTTATACCGCATCCTCATCATTATTGCACGAAATATACTCAATTTTATATCACGTGGTAATATTAAAAGCAGTTTCTTTTTCCTATTTTAATAAATAATTGAAAGCACATCTTCTATTGGTTTCCTGGTAGATTCCGGCAAAGGTTTTCCTGTTGCTCCTATTTTAAATAGAAACACACCTTTTCTTTCATTATCATGACATAATATCCCTTCAAATGCGACCTTCAGATCACTCAACTCGGCTTTAATTTGCGCTGGCATTTCACTGCTCATGTTGGCAAAAAAGTACATTGGCGTCATGATTGGCTGTATCGCAAGTTCATGCTTTGTAGCAAGTAACCACAATCGCTCCATAGCTATCCCGCCTTTTATCAAATCTTCCGGGCTGCTTCCGGGCATAGTTATACGGCCTATCGCTGTCGCATTCATCATATTGTTACGTGCAGTATATTCCAGTGCTTGCCCGCCATTCCATTCCCGCAGCAGGCTTGCAGCGTTTGGATTCTTCACCATTTTCAGTCCTATCTGTTCAGGTACTGATATGTTAAGCGAAGCAAAGTTAACTCCATCCCTTGCCTTTAAATATTCTCCTTCATTCCAGCGAATTTGCTGTTCGTAAAATTCATAATGACTTTCCGGATTTAATAACCTCAATCGTTCCATTGGACCTATAATGTTGGCAAGCGCGGTAAGCTCTTCATCGTTTGTTATCAGTTCTAGTTTTGCACCATCAATAGACGATACCGTATTTCGGAGATCATCAGATACGGATGGCGCAAGAGGTGCGGTATTACCAGCATTCCGGTATGTTTTCCTGCTATCAATATACACTGCTAAGTCACATCCTGTATTGGTCGCATCAGTATCAACATCTTTATTAAAACTGATAGCAGCTATGAGTGCCCGGTTTCCTTTTATAGGAAATAGCTCTATTAATGTAGTAATGCCCAACTGCATTGCTTTCAGCGCTATGTGCTCAAGGGCCGCACCATGTGCCAGATGAGATGATGTTCGATCTGGATCGCTAAACGATACAACGCCACTATTTCTGTAAAATTGAAACAGGCAGCCATTCTTATAGAGCCATAACCATGGCTGCGAATTGCCCGCTGATGGCGCCTTTATAGCTGCACTTACTATTTCCTCAATTTCTACTTTCGAAGGTGCGTAAGTTGCGTTGTTAAGTAAACTCAATGCCTGTCCGGCAAGTGCATCCATTTCTGCCGTCGTTATCTGTTCTGTAGGAGCTTCTGGTGCAAACGTAACTTTAGGTCGCGTGTCTGGAATTATCTGTTCCAGGTCCACAAAATACCTTCCGGAATCAGTAAATTGGTTTAAGAATATTCTTCTGCAGGTATCTGCAGTTAACGCACCGCCCAGGGTTACTGCTGTCGCCAGCTGTGGCCAGGTAGTCAGGGTATTCCTAATCTCTATCATAGATGCCTGCATACGTGCAGACAGTGTGTCCAGGCCTGATATCGGCAAGATATAGGGCAGCTTCTCATCATTCGATTTTAAATTTTTCAATACATCCAGGTCCAGTGTCAGGTGCTCCAGCCATCCATGTATTATAGGCATATCCGGGTGCAGGTCAAAGCGCTCCACATCCAGCGTGCCTCTGTCGCTTGCTTCCATCAGTACCGGCACACGTAGTTCCCGTGCCTTTATCCTACATATTATTTTTATGTTTACCACGTCACATTCGTCTATTAAAGCATAAAGTTTTACGCCATCCAAAAAGAAGTAATGAATATTTTCATCTGTAATGCCTTCCGTATAACAAACTACTTTAAAGAACGGATCTATCTCAGCAATCTCTCTTGCTACTATGTATGCTTTAAGTATTCCTAAATTGTGCACTCCCGTGCGTATCCGGTTTAAATTATTAAGTTCAAGAGTATCAAAATCTGCCAGGCGCAGTTCACCGCATCCCCGCTCCAGTGCCAACGTTACGGATACCGACTGCCCTACAGACAGGCCTATAACGCCAACCTTCTTTGTTGCTAACAGATCCCTTTCTGCAATGGTTATTTTATTTTTATTGGCCGATGTTCGCAGCTCTATAAACTCGTCCTCATCAAGCATATGCACCAGCCTGTGCGACCAGGGGTAATATACCCATACACCGTAATCAAACAGCGGGCAGCCCTTCACATGCTCATCAATTAAAATTGAATGGTCTGCTGCGGTAAGGGTCCGTCTTGGGGTACGACTCTTTATAAGTTCCTTAAGCTGGTCGTAAAGTTCATCATGCATTAATATCGATCCTAAGGATACAAGTTCCTTGAATCTTTTCCTGTCATCTTCTATTGTAAGTCTGAAGAATTCCGGTTTATATACCTTGCTTATACTGGCATTCCGGTCGATTAATTCTTTAAAATGGGGATCCATAATTGAGATGGCTGTTATTTCCGGGATGGCTGTTAACCACCTATTTTTTGATCAGCAGGTTATAATCAATAGCTAATTCCTGTCCCCTTGGCGAAATTTCATTCTTTTGGATAATAGGTGTATTGTTTAGCTCTATGATCTTTTCACGCTCGTCTATATCTGCATTTGCAATGGTCTGAACATCCTGGAGTAATACAGCCGTGGCTACCAGCCCCTCTTTAGGATAGAAAAAGGCTCCCTTATCCCCTAGCCGTTCATCCACAAGGAAACCTACCCTGTTGGCATTTTTCACTGTTGCCGGGGCACATAATGCATACAATGTATTTAGCTTTAGCTGCATAGCTATTGCTACACCAATACGACTGAGATATATACTGCCTATTCCCAATCCGGCAACCTCGCGCGAATTCCATAATCCACATAATTCGCCTGTGCCTCCCGGAATATGATCCTTCACAAAACCGTGAATATTTTTATCAAACTTGGTAAGTGCATCTTCTATGGGCAATGGGTAGGTACCGCTGGCTACTTGTATCCTTGCTCCTCCAAACGTCTTTTCACCATTTTCTGACTCTACCATTATAACATAGGTATCCGGATCACTGAACCACATTACTTTGGCAGAGGTGATCATCGTAATTCCGTATATTCGTAATACTTTGGAATGGCCATCAACATATTTTTCGCACGAGGGTATATCGTCCATTGCTCTGAATGCCCTGATCACTAATTTTATCGGCTCCAAATATTAGGTATATTTATAAGTTATAATTTTAAAAATTCAAATATTCTCCCAAAACATACTAATAATTTTAAAATTGATTAAAAAACAAATACAAACTATTTGACAAGAGGTTAGTATAAATATTTCGTTTTGTTAATCGTACTGTAATAATACTAATTTTATTCTAAAAATTCAAAATAAGTAACTGTTTTTTTGTATTTTTGTTAACACCTTAGCGTATTCTATGACCAATGATAAAATAACAATCCTATATGTTGATGATGAGTTAAATAACCTCATCTCATTTAAGGCAGTATTTCGCCTTAAATACAATGTTTTTACTGCTATAAGTGGCGAAGAAGCTATTAAAATATTAAACACAAAAACCATAAATATCATTATTACCGATCAGCGAATGCCGCAGATGACCGGTGTCGAATTTCTCGAATCTATACTCGATGAATTCCCTGACCCAATTCGTATTTTGCTTACCGGGTATGCTGATATGAGTGCTGTTGTAGATGCAATTAATAAAGGGAAAATTTTCCATTACCTCACAAAACCATGGAATGAAGAAGAGCTTGACATGACCATTGAGCGTGCATTTGGGGTTTACAAAGAAAAAATGGAAGAAAAAGAAATGAACGAAAAATTAACGGTATCCAATGAGCAACTCGAATTTTTGTTAAGGCAAAAATTGCTTTCCTGATTTGCTTCAATCTCCATTTTTTTTAGTTAACGGATTTAGAGCCGGGGGTTTTATACAGAACACAATTATCTTTGCCGCTCTATGGTTAACCTCAGTGTAGTCGTTATTACTTTTAATGAGGAGCGCAATCTCGCACGTTGTCTCGATTCGGTGAAAAAGATTGCCGATGAGATCATAATTGTTGATAGCAGTTCTACTGATAAAACTATTGCTATTGCGCAGTCATATAGCGCAAAAATCACACAGCATCCTTTTACTGGCTATGCGGCCCAGAAAAACTTTGCAACGCAACTTGCTGCAAATGACTGGATACTCTCCCTGGATGCTGATGAGACATTGACTCCCGAACTGGAAAAAAGCATACAACAGTTCAAAAACGGCCCGGTTCACGATGTTTACGAAATGTCAAGGATCACTAATTATTGTGGCAAATGGATCAGGCATTGTGGCTGGTATCCGGATAGGCAAACCCGCCTATACAACCGCACTAAAGGAGCATGGGTAGCGCAAAAAGTACATGAATACTGGAAACTATCGGGCTCGGGAAACAAGGGTTTATTGAGTGGAGACCTGCTTCATTACAGCTTTGCAACAATTGGCGAACACCTGAGAAAAATAGAAAAATACAGTGAGCTCGCTGCCGTTGATGCAGTAGAGAAAGGGAAAACAGCGTCGCTCCTGAAGGTCATGCTATCCCCAAAATGGCACTTCATTTCCGAATACTTTTTCAGATTAGGTTTCCTGGATGGATTTTATGGATATATCATATGTAAGCTATCGGCTCATGCTTCTTTTATCAAATATTCACGAATCAGGCTATATAGCAGGAACATAATAAAATGAGCGTTATAGTCCTTCTTCTAGTATCTGTAAGTCTAAATTTTCACAACTATATAACTACAACTGAATCAATTAGTCATTAGATTTGTGAAAAATCACACAAAATGAAAAAAATGTTCACATTGGCTGTTGCCCTGATGATCACGGGATCGGCTTCTTTCGCTCAGAGCGCAAAACAAGTGCCACAGGATACTAAACAGGCTCCTTCTCACCTGCCATCAAAAAATGAAGTTAATGCAGGAGCAAGGCCTTCACAGGTAAAACCTAATGATCCGAAAACTGCTTCTGCTGTTAAATCGGCATCTGCTGCAAAACCAGCATCTGCTACTAAGCCTGCTACAGCAAAAACAACCGATACAAAACCTAGCGAAGTAAAAGCGAAGTAATATCGTTCCATTCCAATATTAAAGAGGTCCCGCATCGGGGCCTCTTTTCGTTGATCAATAGTCCTTCGAGTCTTGAACGGGTCCTTTTTAACTCAAAGCAATTTCCCTGCGCCATAATTCCGGTTTTTATCTCGTATTACGGAAAATATCCGCTAATTAAGCAAAATAGTTATGTGCATTTCAAAAAAAACTGTATTTTTAAATATTATTAATCCAATGAAAAATTAATTATGAAACGAACCTTCATCCTGATTGGCGTTTTCGCTTCACTTGCAGGTCTGCAGTCCGCAAAGGCACAAACTGTTCTTAATGCGACAGGCGGAACTAGAACTGTGGGAACAAGAGTATTTGATTGGTCAGTTGGTGAAATGGCGCTTGTAAATACCTCAACTACCTCTAAGGTTATTGCCACACAGGGATTATTGCAAAATAATATCATGATCAAACAAAGTGTTGGTGGTACGGATATTGGTAACAAACTCGCTGTTTTTCCTAACCCTGCCAGCTCTGTTGTTAACCTCAGATATAATTCGGCCACACCCGGTACGCTCAACTACAGGCTTATGGATATGGTGGGCAGGGTTCTGATTACTAATAGTGACGAAATTAACACCGGAGTTACTAATCTACAGCTTAGTATCGCAGATCTTGCTGTTGCCAGCTATATGCTGGAAGTATCCTTCAGCGTAAATGGCACCACACTGGACAGGACATCTTACAAAATTGAAAAACTTAAATAACCATTAAACATAAACAAATAATAAACTACTAAAATAGATTCTATGAAAAGATCACTACTGTCCATCGCTATTCTGCTTTTCACATGCATGGCAGCATGGGCACAGGCACCTCAAGGTTTCAATTACCAGGGTGTTGCAAGGAACACGACCGGTGTACCAATGACATTCACTCCGCTCAAACTGAAATTGTCAATACACGAAGGTATCCCGATGGGAACTGTAAAATACCAGGAAACTCATAATGTCACCACAAATGCATTCGGACTCTACAATGTTGTTGTAGGTTCGGGTACTGTTACATCAGGCGTTTTCAATATGGCTTGCTGCGGTACTAACAATATGTTCATGCAGGTAGAAATTGACGAAACAGGTACAGGCTTAAGCTATGTGGATATGGGTTCTACTCAGTTAATGAGTGTACCTTATGCATTGTTTGCAGCTAACGGACCAATAGGTGCTACTGGTGCTACTGGACCTGCAGGACCAACAGGACCTGCGGGACCTGCAGGACCAATAGGCCCAACCGGTCTTCCGGGCCCAACCGGTCTTACAGGTGCCACAGGTGCTACCGGACCCGCTGGCGCTACTGGACCTGCAGGACCAGCTGGCCCAATGGGACCGATGGGACCAATGGGTACTGCCGACAACTGGGGTACGCAGGTTGCTTTAACAGATCCTACTCTGGCTGGTGATGGTACTTCTACTACTCCGCTTAAGATAGCTCAGCAAGGTGCCACCACAGGCCAGGTATTACAATGGACAGGAACTACATGGTCTCCTGCACCGGGTTCATCAATCAGTGGAAATGCAAGCCGTATTATTAAATTCACAAGCCCTACTACCGGTGGTATCAGCAGCTTGCTGGATACTTCAGTTGGTTTGATGTACAACATCACTTCTTTCATTTCACCTAATGAGAACAAATTCATGTACAGAGCTCCTACCAGGACCGGTAGTAGCAACTGGTTCTCTTTCCAGGGTGATAACAACAGCTTTAGCTTCGTTACTGTAAGTGACTCGTTCTCTGGAAACAGGGGTTTACTTGTAGCTTCATCTCAGGAAGTTGCAGCTATTGCTGCAGGCTTTGGTACTACAGGGTTTGCATTTGGTATTGTTCACAATCCTTTCTTTAATGATGTATTCTTTACAGATGGCGCCGGTTTTACTGCAGCTACAATGAATATGAGTTCGGGTAATTTCGATGTTACAGGTACTTTTACAGCTGGTACAAAACTGTTCAAGATAGATCACCCGCTTGATCCTGCAAATAAATACCTGATGCACTCATGTATCGAGTCTAACGACATGATGAACATATACAATGGCAACGTTACTACCGATGCAAGTGGCGTAGCAACAGTTAGTCTGCCTTCTTATTTCGAGGCTTTGAATAAAGACTACCGCTATCAGTTAACTGTTATGGGTGCTACCTTTGCACAAGCTATTGTTGCTGAAAAAGTTCAGGATAACAAATTCGTTATCAAAACAAGCGCACCTAATGTAGAAGTTAGCTGGCAGGTTACCGGTATCCGTCAGGATGCTGTAGCAAATGCTAACCGAGTAGTACCTGAAGTTGAAAAAGAAGCAAGGAATAAAGGTAAATACCTCACTCCTAAGCTTTATGGGCAACCGATTAACAAGGCTATTGGCTTTGACGAGTCAAAGATCGCTAATCCAAAGAGCGTAGCAAACAGGAAATAATCAAGTAAATAATAACGAAAAAACACCCGGAAATTCCGGGTGTTTTTTTATGCTTGTATTTTAAGAGATTGATTGTTGTAGTTTGATACTAAGCCAGCTTTGCAAATGCTGTAGCCATACGTTCCATTGCCTCCATAAGGTTGGTCATTGATGTGGCGAAGGACAGGCGGATACAGTTCTTATCGCCGAATGCACCACCGCAAACGGTAGCCACATGGCCCTCGTTTAGCAGATACATACTCATATCATCATCATTATTGATAGCATACTCGCCATAGCTTTTACCAAAGAAGGAACTGATATCGGGGAAGGCGTAGAACGCGCCATCCGGCTGATTAGCTTTTACTCCCGGCATTTTCTTAAGAGCACCAATAACAAAATCGCGGCGCTGCTTGAAAGCCTCTACCATTTTGTAGGTAGGAGCGAGGTCGCTGAGCAATGCGGTAACAGATGCCTTTTGGGTAATTGAATTTGCACCTGATGTGCTCTGGCCCTGAAGCCGCTCACACGCCTGTACTATCTCTCTCGGGCCTGCAATATAGCCTAAACGCCAGCCGGTCATGGCAAAGCCTTTGGACATACCATTCACGATCACTACCCTTTCCTTCATACCCTCAAAACCTGCTATACTCTCATGACGGCCGGCAAAGTTGATGTATTCATATATCTCATCACTGATGATCATAACCTGCGGATGGCGTTTGAATACCTCAACAAGCCCTGCAAGTTCTTCCCTGCTATAAAAGCTACCGGTAGGATTACATGGCGATGAGAACATGAACAGCTTGGTCTTTGAGCTGATGTTAGCCTCCAGTTGTGCCGGATTTAGTTTGAAGTCGTTATCTATACCGCAATTGATATACTTAACGATACCACCTGCCAGCTGCACCTGCGATGCATAAGTAACCCAGAACGGAGTAGGTATCAGCACCTCATCTCCCGGATCCACTATACTCATAACAGCATTATACAAAGACTGCTTGGCACCCGTAGAAACCAATACTTCGTTGGTAGCATAATCAAGGTTATTATCCCTTTTCAGTTTGATGCATATTGCCTCCAGCAGATCAGCAAAACCCGCAACGGGCGTGTACTTGGTGAAGCCATCGTTCATGGCTTTTACCGCAGCATTGCATATATGTTCCGGGGTTTTAAAATCAGGCTCTCCGAGGCTAAGATCTATAATGTTGATACCTTTTGCTTTCAATTCGCGGCTCATCTTGGCCATCTTAATTGTCTGCGGTTCGGTTACAGAATTTAATCGTTGTGCTAATTGCATCTGTTATTGTAAGATGTTGGATGATACAAATATACGTAAGATATGTTTACCTAGTCTGTCATAAAGCAAGCGGTCATGGCATCGTAATTTCCCGAAATAGTTGCAATTTGCAGCCTGGGGTCATATAAACGACTAATGTCGGAAAAACAACAGCAAAATGTAATAAACACCAATAATACGGGTGGTACAGTGCCAAAATGGGCACCGTTAGCCATATTGCTGTTAACTGCCCTGCTTTACGGTCGGTCACTGCTCAATGGGCTTACCAGTTATGACGATGAAAGCTATATAATCAACAATCCCCTTATCAGTGATATCAGCTTTGATGGTATCAGGGCTTTGTTCACCACTTACCATGCCGGCAATTACCACCCGCTTACCATGCTGGTGTATATGCTGCTTTACAAGGTATTTGGCGCTGCCGCGCTCCCCTATCACCTGCTGAGCCTGGTACTACACCTGCTCAATACATGGCTGGTCTTCAGGCTGGCGGCCAGGCTGAGCAGGCAGGCAATTACAGCTATTGTTACAACACTGCTGTTTGCCATACACCCTATGCATGTAGAGTCTGTGGCATGGGCATCTGAGCTGAAGGACGTACTGTATGCTGCCTTTTACCTAGGTGCTGCACTTTGCTACCTCAACTATACCGGTACCGGCAAAGGAAAATACCTGGCATATACCTGTGCCTTGTTCCTGGCATCATTGCTGTGCAAGCCCGCGGCAGTATCGCTGCCGGTATTGCTGCTGGCCATAGACCTGTATATTGGCCGTGGTATCAGCGTTAAGACCATGCTCGAAAAAGCACCGTTATTGCTTGCTGCGTTCCTCTTGGGTATAGTTGCGATATCCGCGCAGGATGCCGGTGCTGCCATCACCGATCTTACTACCGCTTACGGCATTATGAACAGGGTGTTCCTGGTCTCTTATGGCATAGCAGCATACCTTTTTTTGGCTGTTGTACCTGTATGTCTTACAGCCATACACTTCTTCCCTGGCCTGACTAACGGAGCGCTGCCATGGTACTACTATGGCTCACTACCCTTCCTGCTTGCAATCGTATGGCTTATCATTCGCCGTTCGGCACACCGGAGGGAACTCCTGTTCGGATTTTCTTTTTTCCTCATCACTATAGCCGCTATGCTGCAGGTAGTGGCAGTAGGCTCGGCAGTAATAGCTGAGCGATATACCTACATAGCCTACATTGGCTTGTTTTACATTGTCGGCCAGTACCTCGCTGCGCTACAGCACAAACGAAATGTATTGCTGATGATACTGGTACCGGCAACCCTTATCTACAGCACCGTATCATGGATGCGCATAGGGGTATGGCAGAACGATACTACCCTGTATGGCGACATCATTAAAAAGGATCCCACACACGCCCGTATGCTGTCCCGCGCATTTATGGAACGGGGCAATACACTGCTGGGCGAAGGCAATACACAAAGCGCTCTGGGTGACTATAACCAGGCTATCCTGTTCGACAGGTCTGTAGCCGAGGCATACAGCAACCGTGGGTTTATATACAGCCGCCTGGGCGATACCTCAAAGGCCCTGATAGACTATACACGTGCGCTGGCACTGGACCCAAAACAGGCTGCGGCCTATAACAACAGGGCCACGTTATATTATATGTCCGGCAACTACCCCGCTGCTATAAGCGACTATACTGCTGCAATAGGCATAAACAATGCCTATACCGATGCCTATACCAACAGGGGCTGGGCATACTACCATTCCGGCAACAAAGAGGCTGCGATAGAGGATCACACCAAAGCCATAGCGCTGAACCCCGAGAGTGCAAGTGCCTTTTATAACCTGGCAGCAGGCAAAGCCAATGACGGAGACCTGAAGGCCGCGCTGGAATACTACAACTACTTTCTGCTGCTGCAACCCAATGACCCGATGGCTTACAACGACCGGGGTTTCGTACACATCAATATGAAGAATGTGAATGCTGCATGTGAGGACTGGCACAAGGCAGTACAGTTAGGCAATACCAAAGCGAAAGAAGCCATGGACAAGTTCTGTAAGTAATAGTGCTAATGTGCCATCTGCTGCGCTATGCCCCTGTACTTACGCATAGAGTCAGTATTGCCCATAGCCTCATACACAAAACCGAGTATGTTGTAACTGTTCTGAAAAGACGGGTTAACCGCTATACCCTGCTTCAGGTACTTTACCGCAGAGTCGTTCTGCGACAGCTTCATGTAGCTGAAACCCAGGTCTGCATAGCCATCCACGTTCTGCGGAAATAAAGCAATGGTCTCTTTACTGAACTCAATATCCTTTGCAAATCGTTCGGTTTTGATATACACGCCCGAAAGATTATTGCGGGAGATCAGGTTCTTTTTATCCAGCCTGATGCCGATCTTGTTATACACCTCGGCAGAGTCGTACTGGCCATTGGTGAAGAAGGCTGCGGCAAGGTCTGCCAGGGCATAACTATACTCAGGGTACGTCCTTACCGACCGTTGAAAATAGAATATAGCCTCATCCAGAAGTTGCTTCTTAGCATTCATATCCACCTCGGTATGGTACATGGTAAATGCCTCGTAACCACGGAAGTAGTTAAGCCTGCTATTAGTGGGTGCTTTGGGCGCATCGGTGCTATAGAGTACGTAGTTGCTTACCCAGTTGCTGTTGCGGTCTATAGAGATATAGGCCCATACCGCACATAACGGTATCAGCACACCCAGCAATACCGGGTGCTTTATAGCAGATACTTCCTTACTTACCAGCCTCGCAGCCAGCCATTGCAGGCCCAGCGCCACCACTATACAGAACCCCACAGAGGGGAAGAACAGGAAACGCTCACCCATAGTGGCCTTGATAGGTATAATGATATTGGAGAACAGCGATATGGTGGCCAGGAAGAACAGGATGCCGAAAGCCACAAGGTTGCGCCTGTCCCGCAGCAATAGCCTTACTGCAACAACTGCCAGCGCCACATAGGCCAGCAGCGACAATAAGACCACCGGATCGGAGAAATGGGTATAAGGAAAGTAATTGTAAGAGTAGTCGCAGATGAGCGGGTATGGTACAAACAGTAGCCTGAGGTACTGCCCCATAATGAGGATGGCCGTAGCCAACCTCGACTCGGTAGACAACCCTTTCATGGCCAGCGCATTCTCTATAAGGCTGATCTGCGGCAGGCTGTTGGCATCGTAGTAGCTGAGTACAGCATACCGTAGTAACAGGAATGCTGCCGTAGAGGCAACTATACCCAGTACGATATGTTTGCTCCGTTGTTTATTATCGTTGATGAACAGGTAAAAAACAACGGGGATGATGGCGAGGAAAGTGATGGTGGTTTCCTTGGCAAGCAGAGACAGGAAAAAGCAAAATACCCCTGCTAACAACTGCATGGTTTTACCGGTTTGCACATACTTTATAAACACCAGCAATGCCGAAAACACCAGCACAAAACTGAGCATTTCATCACTGCTCTTTACATTGGCCACCACCTCTGTATGAATGGGATGCAGCGCAAACAACAATGATGCAATGAACGCACCAGTAATGTTCTTGCCGCCGAACAAACGGTGCAGGAACAGGAAGAGCAGCACCACGCAGCCCGCAAACAACAGTATATTGGCGAGGTGATACGGCAAGGGATCAAGTTCGCAAAACTGGTACTCTATGGCAAACAGCACCAGCGACAATGGCCTGTACTCATCATTGGGGTTTACCCAGTGTCCCCGCTGGTGGGGTGTGCTCAGCAACAACGGAATACCCGATACTCCCTTTTGCACATATTCATTATGCACGATCATTACTGAGTCGTCCATGGTAAAGCTATTGTTGATGGTATTGGCATACAACAGCAATGACGCTATGGCCAGCACCAGGGCCAGTTTTATATGCAGCCCCCATTTGCTTACCTGCGCTATTGCAGGGCCGCTTTGCGGGCCGGTACCGGCTACAGGTGTATGTGAACGCTTTGCCATTTACGAAACCTATGAAGCTGCAAAATAACTATTAGCGCAATAATTGCTCTTATTTATTTAGACTCCGTTTAGCCCATGTAAACTACGTAAGGCATTTTAGGACGATCATCTTGGCGGGAGAACATTGTATACGCTACGCCTGTAAAGTCTTTATTACTAATAATAGCTATACTCCTCGTACGATGTGCTGTCGTTGATCATATTGGAGCGGGTGATGCGGCCAATGGCATCGTACTCGTAGCGGTACATGGGCACTATCGGGTCCGTAAATGATCCGGAGTACATGGCATACGGCACGCTGCGGGTGTTGAGGTAGGTGCGGCCATAACCGAGGAACTGCTGTATCCTTATCACATCGGCAGTCTGGCCTTTGTGGCTCATATCATTCACATAGTAGGGACTATAAATGTCGCCCTGCTGCGAGTCGTTTACCGAGTCTATATTACCATCATTGTTCCACTTGTAGTGATAGATATGGGTTGTGGCAGGTATGTATGGGCTTTCCTGGTGGTCGGTATAGGAGCTGAGCTGGCCCTTATCATCGTAGGTAAATGTTTTATATCCATCGGCATGCTCAACCGAAGTGATCATTCCGGCACTGTTGATATACACTTTGGCTAATACGGC
>CAYZKL010000021.1:3281-8501 GCA_964478855.1 uncultured Flavipsychrobacter sp. | reverse complement strand
ACCTCGTGATCTCGTAATAACCCGTAGAATAAGTGAATTTGCGATAAATAGTAGAGGGATTGGTGGTAGTGTAGGTGGTCGCAATCATAGAGTCCACAGTATTGTCGGTATTGTAGACAATATGGGTAGTGGCCTGCAGAACGCCGTAGGAATAGGAAACAACATCGGACAACCGTGCCGTAGCCACAGGATCAGCGGTGATAATGGTTGTTTTCTTTTTGCGGCAGGCAGGCATTACCATGATAACGGCTACGAGAACAGGCAACAGGTATTTCATAAAGCAGCAGCATTAGTATTAAAGATAATACTATTTAGCTGTTATGTCTGAAAAAATTACTCACCCTTAGGCTCTTCCGGCAATACAAAGGCTTGGTTCAGCTCATCGATATAGCCAAGTATATCTTTACGGCCAAGGAACTTAATGGCACTGGTCATAAAGCTGCGCGGTATGAACTCCCACTCTTTTTTCATGGCCTCAATAAAGTAGCGTGCATTCTTGGCGGCCTCGCGCTGGGTGCTCTTATCGGCCTTGGTAAAGATGACATTGAATGGTACACCCCACTCGCCCAGTTTACGCAGGAATGCAAGGTCTAGGTTCTGAGGTTCGTGGCGACTGTCTATCAGTACAAATACGGTAACCAGGTTGGTACGCTCCTTCAGGTAGTTCTCTATCATCTTCTCCCAGGTGGCGCGGGTATTCTGCGATACCTTGGCAAAGCCATAACCCGGCAGATCGACGATGTAGAACGATTCGTTGATCAGGAAGTGATTGATAAGCTGGGTCTTGCCGGGTGTATTGGATGTTTTGGCCAGTTTGCTCTGGTTGGTGAGCATATTGATCAGCGACGACTTGCCTACGTTAGAACGGCCAATAAAGGCATATTCCGGCATATCGGGCTTGGGGCATCCGCCCACCGTAGGGCTGCTGATTATATATTTTGCTTTAGTTATGTCCATTAGCGTGTGCAAAGGTAATGAAGTTAGGGGTAAGGAGTAAGGGATAGGGAGCAAGGTGGGAGTTTTTGAATTTTGATTTTTTAATTTTGAATTTGAAGTTTTCCCTTTTACGGTTTGGCTTAACTTTGCGCGCAATGCAACCAGTATCAGACAGCAACCCGGCGGCTAAAATTGTTCCGGATACAGCCTCTACCCTTAGCAAGAAAGCACAGGTGGCGGAAATGTTCAACAATATAGCCGGGCGATACGACTTCCTCAACCACTTCCTGTCGATGGGTATAGAGCAGGGCTGGCGCAAAAAGGCAATAGCCGAAGTAGCCGCCATAAAACCCAATGCAATACTGGATGTTGCCACCGGCACGGGCGATATGGCCATAGCCGCAGCATCGATGAAACCACAGCGGATAACAGGGGTGGACATAGCGGATCAGATGCTGGAAGTGGGCAGAAAAAAAATAGCCGAAAAACAACTGGGCCACATCATCAGCCTTCATACCGGCGACAGCGAGGCGATGCCATTTGCCACAGGCGAATTTGATGCGGTAATGTGTGCCTACGGTGTACGCAATTTTGAACACCTGGAAGCAGGGCTCACCGAAATGTGCCGGGTACTGAGGCCGGGCGGCAAAGTGGTGATACTGGAGTTCTCGCACCCTACGGCCTTCCCGGTAAAACAGCTATATAAGTTCTACTTCAGGTACATACTACCTACGCTGGGCAAGATGCTATCGAGCCACAGCACGGCTTATACTTACCTGCCGGAATCAGTAATGGCGTTCCCTGAAGGAAAACGCTTTACGGATATACTTACCCAATGCGGGTTTAAAGAGGCTAAGGCAAGGCCGCTGACGTTTGGGATAACAACATTGTACACGGCGGTGAAGTAAACTACATCTTAGCTACCTGCTTAGTATTCATGGAGCCGAAGAAGCTGATAAGCACTACTACCAGCGCACCTATTACATTGAGCCATAGGAAGGAAACAATATCGCATAGGTAAACGGCCACAACAGCTACTTCCGCAATAACTGCGGCTGTAAAGACGATGTTGCCTTTTGCTTTGCGGATATAGAACGCCACCAGGAAGATGCCCAATATAGTACCGTAGAACAGTGAGCCGAGAATATTGACTGCCTCGATAAGTGAGCCGAGCCGAGCTGCAAACATGGCCACACCGATACAGAAGATACCCCATGCCAGCGTATGTAGCCTGCCGTAGCGCAGTTCATCCTTTGCAGACAGCGCAGGGCGGCCCATGAGCTGAACATCCATAAGCGATGAAGCAGTAAGGGAATTGAGCGCTGCAGAGATAGACCCCCATGATGCCAGTATAATGACCGCAAACAGCAGGCCCACAACACCTACCGGCAACGCATTCTTTACAAAGTAGAGGAAGATATAGTTGGTGTCATTCTTATCTGGACTGTAGTGTTTGGCGGCTATGTGATTCGAGACATTGTCGCGTATCAGCTGCAACTGCTGCTGTGTTTGCCTGAAGTCTTGTATGGCCTGTGGCAGTTGTGGTGCAGCGGGTTGCTTACGCAGTTGGGTAATGGTGAGTGCCTGCGCCTCGTATTGCCGGTGCAGTCCGGCATAGCGGAGCTCGGTTTCGGCAAAGCTTTGCGGCTCCTGCTGTTTCAGCACCTCGTAAGCACTATTATTAAAGTAAACAGGCGCAGGATGGAAGCTGTAAAAAGCAAACACCAGCGCACCTATCATCAGTATCAGGAACTGCATGGGTATCTTCACCAGTCCGTTGAGCAGCAGTCCCAGGCGGCTTTCCCGCTCGTTTTTACCGGTGATGTAGCGGCCCACCTGGCTCTGGTCTGTACCAAAGTAAGAGAGGGCAAGAAAGAACCCACCGATGAAGCCGCTCCAGATGTTGTACTTATCCTTCCAGTTGAACTCTGTAGTAATGACATTGAGCTTGCCCGACTTACCTGCTATGTAGAGCGCATCACCCACGCCAACGCCATCAGGTAAACGATGCACCACCAGGAAACCCGCAAGCCCCATAGATGCCAGTATGATGAGGAACTGCAGCTTTTGGGTATGGGCCACGGCCTTGGCACCACCGGTATAGGTATAAATAATGAGCAGCCCACCCATAATGATATTGGTGAGGTAGATGTTCCACCCGAGTATGGAGGACAGGATAATAGCCGGGGCATAGATACTTATACCGGTAGACAAACCACGTGATAACAGGAACAGCAGCGAGGTAAGCATTCTTGTCTTGCGGTCGAAACGCTCCTCGAGATATTGATAAGCAGTATAGACATTGAGCCGCCTGAAAATGGGAATGAAGGTGACGCAGATAACGATCATGGCCAGCGGCAGACCGAAGTAATACTGCACAAACCGCATACCATCGGTATAGGCCTGACCCGGCGCAGATAAGAAGGTGATGGCGCTTGCCTGCGTAGCCATAATGCCCAGCAGCACCACATACCACGGCATTTGCTTATCGGCCAGCAGGTAGGAGTTGGCATCGCACTGTCCCCTGCCCTTGTATATGACATAGTCTATCATAGCAGCGAGCGTCACAAGCAGTATTATCCAGTCCGGTGTGCTCATCTGTAATAACGGGTAAAGAAGTAATACAAGACGACTTGTAGCAACAGGAAGAATACTACAGCAATGTACCAGGTACGCCAGTGTTCTTTCCTGTTGATGTTCATATCATAGTTTTAAGCAGTTACTTTCCTATACTCAGCATATTCATCAACAGTCGAATGGCACCTTTGTTGCCCGCGGGCAGCTGGCGGTTGAACGAGAGCGAGGTGTATATATAATGACCGGTGCCATATTTAGTGTACAGGGTGCCACCATTCAGCGGTTGCTCACCTGCATCATTCATACTGAATAAAGTCGTGTAGTGGTCATCCCACTTAACAGCGAAATAAAGGCCACGCTCCTGTACCCAGTTATCAAAATCGGCATCGGTGATCTTGTTGGGATAAGTAAGTAATCTATGCGCAGGATCTATGAATGTGATCTTGGCATCCTCTTCAGTCACCCGCTTGTCTGATGCGATGGTGAACGGATAAGGGCCAAGTTTGGTGGTGGACATATCCTGTGTGGTGTTGTACTGCATTACAAGTGTACCACCGCTATTGGCATATTCAAACAGTACCGGCAGCCAGTAAGCCATGCGCTTCTCCACATTCACCGCACGGATACCCGTAATGATAGCATCGTACTTTTTGAGTTTGGCAGCGCTGGTAAGGTCGCTCTCTTTAAGCACATCTACCTCCAGGCCCGATAGCCTGAGCAAAGCCGGTATGTAGTCTCCGGCGCCCTCTATATAACCTATTTTCTTTGAGGTGCACTGCCAGGTGTTCTGTACTATGCCGGCAGCCGCGGGTTTGAAGTATTGCAGGGTTGGTAAGTGGCTGTACTGTATCTGGTGTTGCGCTTCGGCCATTTTGCCATCCTTAGTGGTTACCATGGCTTTAAGCTGGGTTGCAGTCTTAGAGGGAGTTACAGATACCGTAAAAATAGTATCAGCACCCTGGTTCAGGTTGATACCGGATACTTCAGCTATGGATTTTGTGCTGTTACCTTCCGTTATAGATAACGAACCGTTCCTTAGTTCAGAATAAGCATGAACCCTTACATCGACCTGCACAGGACTACCCTGCTTTGCCACCAGTACATCAGAGTTGAAAGCGACAGTAGCTGCAGGTACTATACGCAACTGTTCCACCACATCACCTTTCACGGGGTCCAGTTTTTTGTAGGACAGCGGCACATTGATATCGAACGGCGTACCGGCCACATCAAGGTGCAGCACACCAAATAGGTTGCACGGAGTTTCCGGCAGGCCCTGAACAGTGTCATTAGCTATAGAATACATAGCCGGTGAAAAAGGAGCAGATGCCAACCAATAAGGCTCTGTAGCAGGTTCCTTTGCAGGGAGATTGAGCATGTGCTCAAAGGTAAGTAAGGTATCAAATGACAACCTCTGATCCATTACGGTATCGGCATATCCCCAACGTATACCGGTAACCTTAACAGGCGTATGTGAACGGGCTATCATGCGCAGAGTAAATGGCAATGTAGCACCTGCTGCTGTTTGAGGTTGTTTGGTATACAACTCTATCATCAGGCCGGTACAATCAAGTATCAGCTGGTCTATCTCAGCCAGTTTTTGCTTGCGCCAGTAGTCGTCAGAGACGGCAGCTATCTTTTTGCGCACAGCCAACAATGCCGGCAGGCTGGCATCAGGGTGCATAAAGTCGTACTTATCTATGACCTTCT
>CAYZKL010000021.1:0-3225 GCA_964478855.1 uncultured Flavipsychrobacter sp. | reverse complement strand
GCGGATCGCTGGACAGCAATATCTCCTGCACCGGCGGCCCACCCTGTTCCATGTAATGTCTATACCATCGAACAAGGATGTAGTGAGCGTATCGCCGTCCACCAGTTTGAAGTATTCGATCTGCATACCCGGCACACTTGGCGTACCAGCACCCTGGCTCTTGTGTATGCTGCGGCTTTGCCCTGCCAGTTCACCCACGCCCATACCCAGGGATGGTATGTACTGCCCTACCGCCAGCTTGAACTGATCTTCTGCAGTAGTATTGCGGTCGCCAAATTTATAGGTATTCAGCAGCAGGCGTTTAGGCTGCCACTGGGTAAAGTACTTCAACTGCTCAGGATACTTACTGCGATCGCCTGCGTCTTTAAAAGCATTTGCGGCTATGATAGCCGATGCTGCGTGCTGACCGTGGCCTGCCATAGTATTGGGCGGAAAGCGGCAGATCACCACATCGGGCCTGAACTTGCGGTAAACCCAAACAGCATCACCGGTGAGTTCTTTCTGTGGCCAGTGCTTAAAGGTCTCTTCATGAGTCTTGGAAAAACCGAAGTCTATGGCACGGGTAAAGAACTGCTCTGCACCGTCCAGCCTGCGGGCCTCCATCAGTTCGTGCGTACGGATCAGGCCGAGCGCCTCACCCAGTTCGCTGCCCAATATGTTCTGGCCACCATCGCCACGGGTCAAGGATAGATAGGCTGTACGGATGTTCTTCTCATTGACCAGCCATGCCAGCAGGCGGGTATTCTCATCATCAGGGTGAGCCGCCACATAGAGTACATTGACCAGGTTGTTCAGTTTGTGCATATCTCCGTATATCTTACCAGAAGCAGCGGGACGAACCTGTTGAGCAACTGCAAAGGAAGAAATGAACAGGCATTGTAATAAAAGTAGTTTGCGCATAGTGCGATGGCCGGATATTATTTTACCGGAGTGTCAAATGTACTTACTTAGCCAAATACAGCAGACAGATACGTATTCTTTCTTTTTATGGAGCTATTACCTATTCAATGACCGATTTTAAAATGGATATAAACATACTATACAATAGATTATTTTTTATTTAAATAATTGGGCAGTAATACTTATTTTTAATAAAAATACAGGCTCGTACCATGCCTATAAATTTGATTCATGAAAAAAACAACACTAACCTTACTTAGTTCTATACTGTTATTAGTACCATTCTGCTCACAGGCTAAAAAACCTAACCATACCAACCTTGTACTCCTGGAAAATAAGGGACAGATAAGGGATCAGTATGCTAAACCAAGAAACGATATACAGTTTGCATTGAGAGCACCGGGCATTAGTGTATTTATAGCCACCGGTGCCATACACTATCAATTCTCAAAAATAACCGGCTTTACTCCTGTTCCGGGGATTGGCGGTTTCGGTAAAGCAGTTGACGAGCAACATGCCATGCCCGACCTATGCACCATTAGCAGCTATCGTATGGATGTAGCACTGGAAGGTGCCAACAAAAATGCAGAAGTTGTAACAGAAGGCAGACAGTCATACCATGAAAATTATTATCTGCCAGGCTGTTTTAAAAACGGAGTACAGGCACATGCATACAGTAAAGTAACCTATAAGAATATCTATCCAAACATAGACTGGGTGATATACCTGAAGAACGATCACCTGGAGCATGAGTTTGTAGTAAGGCCCGGCGGCGATCCATCAGTTATCAGAATAAAGTATGCAGGACAGAATACTCTGAGTATAAATCAAGATGGCAGCCTGAGTGCAACTACGCCAATGGGTACTATCAATGAACATGCCCCGGAGTGTTATAATAGCAACGGGATCAAAATAACATCGAAATACAAAGTACAAGATGACTTACTTACCTATGATATAGGAGCATATACCGGAACCCTGGTAATAGACCCCATGGTTCAGTGGGCCTCCTACTACGGCCCGGACTCCAGTGTTAGTCCGCTATATAGTATAACAAGTGATAAAAAAGGCGGAGTCTATAGTTGTGGTTATACGTACGATGCTCCATTGGGCATCATAGTTACTAGTGGCGCTCATCAAATTACTTATGGAGGTGCGTCTGATGCATATGTAGTTAAATTCGACACTTTGGGCAACAGGTGCTGGGGAACATTTTATGGAGGCAATAGTACAGATCTGGCAGCGGGCATTGCCTGCGATACATCCTGCAATGTATTTATTGGCGGCAATACGAACAGCCCTGACAGCATAGCTACACCGGGTTGCCACCAGCCGGTTTACGGAGGTAGTACAAGAGATGGATTCATTGCAAAATTTGATTCTGCAGGTGTAAGGCAATGGGGAACATATGCCGGCGGCAGCGGAGATAATACACCTACTTCGGTTAGTTGTGACAAATATGGCCATGTGTACCTTGCCGGAGATGCGAGTGACGTAAATAACATTGCCACACCCGGAGGTTTTATGCCTGCCAAAAGCGGTGGTTTTGACTGCTTCCTGATGCAGTTCAGTACAGACGGAGTGAAGCTTTGGGGTACTTATTACGGTGGACCAGGTAATGACTGGGTAGGTGTGGTTTGCACCTATGATACTGACGTTTATCTATCAGGCTGGACACCCAGCACTACAGGTATGACCACATTAAGCAGCCATCAACCAACATACGGTGGCGGTGGAACAGACGCATTTTTAGTTCACTTTGATTCATCAGGGGCAAGAATATGGGCAACATATTATGGCGGAGCATCTACAGAAACAATGGGTGGTGTAATATGTGACAGTGCCGGTGATGTATATATATTTGGGAGTACCGGCAGCGACACTGCTATTGCAACAACGGGGGCGCAACAAACTACAAGAGCCGGAGCTATGGATGCGTTCCTGGTAAAATTCACTGCAGCTACAGGAGCACGGCAGTGGGGAACATATTATGGAGGAGTGGATGGTGAAAATACAGATAAAAGCAGGTTAGCTGCCGATGACTCAGGACATGTGTTTGTGACAGGATTTACTGCCAGTACATCGGGTATTGCAACTAGCAATGCATGGCAAACAACATATGGAGGAGGACTTGATGATGGTTTCTTTGCTGTTTATACAGATTCGGGCAAGTTAGTTTACAGTACCTATTATGGTGGCACACATAGCGACAGAGGCTACGGATGTGCGTTTGATGGGCATGCTGCTTACATATGCGGACAAACCAATAGCAGTGAAAATATTGCCACCCCAGGCAGTTTCCTTGACACCGGCGGTGTAGGTGGT
>CAYZKL010000020.1:39734-46426 GCA_964478855.1 uncultured Flavipsychrobacter sp. | reverse complement strand
TACCGAATTTCTGGAAATTATCGCTCAGGCGACGGAGATTAGCAGGGTTGATCTGCGCTTCTTCCATCATTTTGTCCAAAGATTTTGTTGGTGCATCGCCTGGTTTCGGGCCTGAACCATGAAGATCAAGCTTGATTCCTTTACGCTGAGCTTCCACGTGTGGATTCTCAGTGATGTCTGGGTAAAAACGCTCCCAGTAGTAATCATGGTGAGGTGGGAGCAGACCAAGCATCGCAAAGATAAATGCCTCTGTACACATACCTGAAGTAAGCATCACACTCGCACCTGGCCAGTGCTGTATTTTGAACAGCGCGCCTAACAACACGATGGAAGCTCCAAGGCCTATGATCAGATTTTTAAGGTATTTACCTTTGTTCGTTTCAAAAAAGAGTGCTATCGGATTCATTGTTTTTCTGTTTTTTTCTTTCTTATAATAAAATTAGTTGAAATCAAATTACCTCATCGGGCGCCTGTTGGTCAAAGCCGGAGCTACCTGTCCATATACACAACGGAAGCCGATATATGCTTTTGCAGTATCCTCATACTCATAGTCGCGGGTACCTACCTGCAGGTAGTACGCTACATCGCGCCAGCTACCACCACGTACTACTTTACGTCTCATCCAATTCTCATCGCCCGGCTGTACATTATAAGTAACATTCGGATTGATATCTGTCTGCTGGTTATAAGCACCACCATAGTAAGCTGATGCAGTCCACTCAGATACGTTACCTGACATATTTTTCAGGCCGTAATCATTTGCAGCATATTTATCAACCGGTACTGTGTAAAGACCTCCGTCTGCAGAGTAATTACCACGCTGCGGCTTGAAGTTGGCAAGATAACAACCTTTTTTGTTGATGATGTAAGGACCACCCCATGGATAAGGTGATTCGTTACGGCCGCCACGTGCAGCATATTCCCACTCCTGTTCTGTTGGCAGGCGGAACTCACCTTCAAACATAAGCCTTTGCTTTTCACGCTCAGACCTCCAGGTATTGGTACGCCATTTACAGAAAGCAAGTGCTTGTTTGTGGTTGATACCTACTACAGGGTATTTGTTAAAGCCCTGGAACCAGAAGTATTGCTGAGCGATAGGCTCATTATAAGAATAATTGAACTGGCGAACCCATACTGTAGTATCAGGATAGATAACCGGATCGAAATTGTACCTGTATTTCATCTGAGACTCTGTAGGATGCTGCACAGCTGTAGCATAATCAAAGGTCTCATAGTGATACCTCAGTTTGCTGGCATCAATTTGTTTGATACCCCATCCGCTCTGTTCTGCAGGAACATACATAGCTGCTAGCTGATCCTGTAATTCAGGATCCCTCCAGTTAATATGCTTGCTCATATCCAGGCGCTGAGTACCATCCGGGTTATCCTTGAAATTACCGAGTATAGTATTAGCTATAGAATCCCGTACGTAGTTGGTGAACTGGCGATATTCCTGGTTAGATATTTCGGTTGCATCCATATAAAAACCAACGATCTGCACCGTATGTATTGTCGCATCATTGCGTCCGCGGATATCCTCATCGCTAGCCCCTAACTTGAAGGTACCAGATGGAACCCAAACCATGCCTATTGGCAATGGTGGCTTGTAGTTCGACCTCGTCTGATCTCCTATTAACTGGCCATTGGAAGTTGGTTGCCCACAGCTAGCAGCAAGTGCCATCATAGCTAAAGCAGAGAACTTCAGGAGTGTTTTTTTCATACTACTATCTATTGTTTTTGCAACTAAAAATTCAATCTTTTCAACCTCACAACATAAAATGGATGCACAATATTCAAAGTTTTTTCCGAAAATGCAACTTTCGGAGCAAAAATGTTAATTCTTGGCAACATTCTGATTTTGAAAAAAAATGTGGATAAATCCGTTTTCACCTAACTTCTTAATAGGCTAAACGCTTCACCCACGCTACTTACAGGCGACAGGCAAGCCTGTTCTGTACAGACAAATATATACAATTTACCGTCAAAAAATTTTTTTTCCAAAAGGGGGATGTTAAATATATCTTTTCTTAAAGTGAGGCAATAGCTTTCCGGAAAATAGCTTTCCCGCATTTCTGACACCACATTTTCCGCATGTTCACCGGAAATAACCACTGTTTTCAGGCCTTGTGCATAGCGCTGTGCCATTATGCCCCAATAGCTGAATGAATAGCTGTAACGCACCGCAGAATCGCTCATATTCTGCATCATCAGCCATGCCTGTTCGGTCCATTCCGTTCGCTCAAAACACATGCCCGCAAGCCATAGATTATGCGCCATTACTGCATTTGCCGATGGTGTGGCTCCATCGTACAGGTCCGTCTTTCTCACAGGTATATCCTGTTGCTGCACAGAAGTAAAGTAGAAGAAACCTCCCTCACTCCCAAAGTCCCGGGAAACTACCTCTAAAAGGTCTCTAGACTTTAACAGAAAGTTATTATTGCCGGTAGCAGAAGCCAGTTGCAGCAGTGCCTGCACCACGTATGCATAGTCATCCAGTTTTGCCGTAATTCTTGCATGCCCGTTTTTCCAGGTGTGTAGCAGTCCGCCATCCTGTTCAAATGCCTGCAGCATCCATTCCATATGCGCTGCGGCCCTTTCCAGGTATTGCTTTTGCTGCAGTACCACACCCGCCTTTGTCAGGCTTATATTCATCAATGCATTCCACGAAAGCAGGCTCTTATCATCGGTTTGCGGCCATATCCTGTTGCCACGAACAGCTAACAACTTCTCTTTGATCGCTGCTACCCGGTCTGTTAATGCCGTTACTTCCTCATTGTACTCCTTCGCTGTTTCCTCTAGGCTTTTGGCTACATGCAGTATGTTGGTTTCTTCCCAGTTACCTTCAGGCTTCACACCAAAATGCGCCATCACTGCCGCATCTTCGCTGCCTGCAACAGCCACCCATTCTTCCCATGTCCAGGTATAGAATTTGCCTTCCACGCCTTCGCTATCGGCATCCAGCGCGCAGTAGTATCCCCCGCTGCTATCCTTCAGTTCACGCTCTGCAAATGCTATGGTTTCCTCTATAATGGTTTTATACTTCACATCCTTTGTAATGCTGTATGCATCGCATAATGATGAGATCAGCAATGCATTATCATAAAGCATCTTCTCGAAGTGCGGAGCCAGCCATTGCCTGTCCGTAGAATAACGTGCAAAGCCCCCGCCCAGCTGGTCATAGATACCGCCGGCTATCATAGCATCAAGGCTGTGCAGTGCATGTTTCAGTACGGGTTCATAACCCGTAAAATGATAGTGCTCCAGCAAAAAACTGATAGCCATTGTACCAGGGAATTTTGGTGCATTACCAAACCCGCCTTGTTCGGTATCAGCTTGTTTCAGCAGGCTTTCAGCTATATCTCTGCACATGCCTTTATCCATTGTGTTCTCGGTCTTCGCAAACGTTTTCTGCGATGCCTGTTTCAGGTAGGCCACCATCTGGTCTGCCTGCGCCATCACTTCATCGTTCTGCTTTTCCCATATCTCGCTCATGCGCTGCATCAATTGCAGCCATGAAGGCCTGCTGTATGCGGGCCTTGGCGGATAGTAGGTGCCGCCGTAAAACGGCACACGGTTAGGCGTAACAAATACATTCAGCGGCCAGCCGCCGTTTCCGGCTATTGCCTGCACCGCATCCATGTACATATGGTCCACATCAGGGTGTTCTTCCCGGTCCACTTTCACACACACAAAATGCTCGTTCATGTATGCTGCAGTTGCCTCATCTTCAAAGCTTTCCCGCTCCATTACATGGCACCAGTGACATGCCGCATAGCCTATGCTCACTATTACAGGCTTGTTGGTTGCTTTTGCCAGTTCAAATGCTTCATCTCCCCATGGGTACCATGCTACAGGATTATGCGCGTGTTGCAGCAGGTAAGGGCTTTGCTCGCTGATCAGTTTATTGGACATAGTGTAAAGATAATGACTCCCCGTGCAGGGCGCACAGCGATGGCAGATAAAACGATAAAATGAAGATTACTTTTTCCCGATGTCCATCAGGAACAACTCCAGTGCCGATACCATAGATGGCGTGTTTGGTGCCGGAGCTTTCACATCAAGGCGCAACCCGCTGTCTTCCACAGCTTTAGATGTTGTTGGTCCGAAAGCGCCGATAAGTGTGCCGTTCTGCTTGAACATCGGATCGTGATCGAAGAGTGTCTGTACGCTGAACGGGCTGAAGAACACGATCATGTCATAAGCCGCATCCATAGCATCTTTGATATCATTCGACACCATGCGGTACAGCGTAGCGTCTGAATAGGTGATCGTATGCTTGGTAAGGTAGTGGGCTATGTCGTTCTTTGCACTGTCGGTAACAGGCAGTATGTACTTTTCATTCTTGTGCTTACCGATCACTTCCATCAATCCGGCAGAGCTGCCATCAGCTGAGAAGAATACCTTGCGCTTGCGGTACAGTATGAATTTCTGCAGGTACAGAGCTACGGCTTCGGTGATGCAGAAGTACTTCATATCCTGCGATACTTTCACTTTCAGCTCCTCGCATATCCTGAAAAAATGATCGACAGCATAACGGCTGGTGAAAATGATAGCTGTATATTCGGTGATATCTACTCTTTGTTTGCGGAATTCTTTACCGCTGAGGCCTTCAACCCTGATAAAAGGACAGAAATCAAGCTTGATGTTATACTTCTTGGCTAATTCAAAATAAGGAGACTTTTCAGTATCCGGGCGCGGCTGTGTTATCAGTATACTGCTCACATTCAGCACCTTTTTCTCAACACCCTTCTTTTTTGAATGAACAGCTTTAGCCATATCTGCAAGGATTATCGGGATCTCTTTTTTCGAATACCTGATTTTATTGTATTGATATTTAGCTAATAAAACATTAAACCTTTTACCAATAACTTCATTAACACCGCCAACGGTAATAATTCGGAGGCGCAAAGGTACATAAAAAAATGAAATTTACTATACTGGAAAAACGAACCGAACACCTGCCACGACCTCAGGTACCTGTTCAGCAGCAGCGCGCCGGCTACCAGGAAGGAGATAATGATCACTTGTTGCGCCCACTGGTGATCGGCAAAAGCCAGTATGATAATGAACGGGATAAGGGTGATACCCAGTACCTTATTGATAAGGAATACATTGAACAGGTAATGCTCTGTGATCCCCTCTACTCTGAATGCCCAGCCACTGAATCGCACAGCCAGGTACTTGGCAAAATAGATCAGGCCCGTACCTGCTATCAGCATAATGATAAGCAATGATGCAGGTATAACACCCGAATTCACCGGGGTAAAGAACTTAACAATATAGTATATGTACGCCCCGCCTGCAAACGTAAAGAAGATATTCATCAGCAGGTTTGGCAGGCCCGACCCCTGCAACTGGTCTTTTAGTTGCCTGTTGCTCAATGTGGGGTTCCAGAATGCGCGCCACAGGTTCAGGAAGTAACGGGTATCCATGAACCGGATAAGGCCCAGCATCATGCACAGAAAAAGCAGCAGGTAAAAATCAGCGGTCTGCGATACAAAGACGTGGGGCAACTGGATATCGCTGATAATATACTTAGTGGCCATCATTGGGTGCTCAGCCATCATTCGGCCAAATGACTGAAGCGTACTATCCTGCAACACTGCTTTATCAGGCGCCTCATAAACTCCGTAGTCACCCGGCACTACCCTTGCCTGCAAACTGGCGCAGGCAAACATAGCTAATACAATAAGCAGGATCCGGGTAAAACGCATATCAGGTGTGCAAATTTAGCGGTTAATAGTCATGAGCAGGGAACAAATACACGGATCATGCTTGTTTTTTATCCACTACTAAAAAGTCCTTGTGTGAATATCCTAAACAAAATTCAGCTTCACCAGTCTCCCTTATAGGGTACCAACACATAATTCTTCCCTTTTTGACTTTTTACTTTTTACTTTTGACTTTCCAACATGCTTAGCAATATCTATAACAGGTTTCGTCGCATTACCACCAATCAACTCTACTTCCCGGAGATAGATGGTATCCGTTTCCTCGCTATTGTACTGGTACTGCTGTTTCACACGCACGGCTATTTCGTAAAAAAGACACCGTTCACATTTACCGACAATCCACGCTTTGATACATTGTTCGATCAGCTCCTTGCCAATGGCGACAGGGGTGTAGAGTTGTTCTTTGTGCTCAGTGGCTTTATCCTCTGCCTGCCTTTTGCGCATCAATACATCAACAAAGGGAAAAAAGTAGAACTGAAACGATACTACCTCCGGCGCGTCACCCGGCTCGAACCACCTTATTTCATTGCCATGACGGGCATTTTCGCTCTCCAGTTGTTCATGCACATTCAGCCGTTACGGGTATTGTTCCCCAGCCTGCTGGCATCACTGGTGTACCTGCACAACATCATTTTTCAGCACTCCCCGCTTATTACAGTTGTGGCCTGGTCGCTGGAGGTGGAGATACAGTTTTACCTGCTGGCACCTTTATTATTTGGGCTTCTGGCATTACCAAAGGCTCCACGAAGGTTCATCCTGGTAGCGCTGGCACTTGCTTTTATTGTCATGCAGCACTATTATGCCCCGCCCTTCCGCAGTATTTACAACTTTGCACAGTTCTTTCTTACCGGCATCCTCCTTGCCGATGTCTATGTAAGCAACGATGCCGAACCGCTCTTCAACAAAGTGTGGATGCCCATTTTCGGGCTTATAGCACTCATTGCTATCTGTTTCATTCCT
>CAYZKL010000020.1:28076-39724 GCA_964478855.1 uncultured Flavipsychrobacter sp. | reverse complement strand
ATACTCATCTCTAACTGCGACCTTACTGTTTCCTTTCCTCATCGGCCTGCTCTACATCATTATCCTGAAAAACCACGGGGCAAAGAAGATATTCAGCTATAAGTTCATCCCTATCATCGGGGGCATGTGCTACTCCATCTACTTATTACATTATACCATTATCTCCATTTTCGGCAGGCTCACCATCCATCTCAGGCTCACCGAATACTTTTTACCAAATTTCATCCTGCAGTTCCTCTTGCTCATGATACCCGTATTGGTCATCTCCTCCGTGTTCTACTTCTATATAGAACGCCCCTTTATGGCTGGCAAATGGCTGGATATGCTCCTGAAAAAAGACAAGCACAAAGAAGGCACAAATACACCTTCCTGATAACCAAAAACATTACCTGTACCGCCATTTTAAAAAGATTGACTTTTGAATATTGGATTATCAATCGTAACTTTGTTTGACCGCAACAGCTACCTCCCCAATTTTATTGTAATATTTCAGCTGCGCACCGGTCTTTACAAAACAGGAGCGTTATGACAAAGTATATTTTTGTAACCGGTGGTGTTACTTCATCTTTAGGAAAAGGCATTATCGCAGCATCATTGGCCAAGCTGCTACAGGCTCGTGGCTTCCGTACCACTATTCAGAAATTCGACCCGTATATCAATGTGGATCCGGGTACCCTCAATCCCTATGAACACGGCGAATGCTTTGTAACAGAAGATGGTGCAGAAACCGACCTTGATTTGGGTCATTACGAAAGATTCTTGAACAGACCTACCTCGCAGGCCAATAACGTGACTACCGGCCGTATATACCAGCATGTTATCACTAAAGAGCGTGAAGGTGCATACCTCGGTAAAACAGTGCAGGTCATCCCTCACATCACAGACGAGATCAAACGTCGCATGTTGCTGCTGGGCGAGAATAACAAATTTGACATCGTTATCACCGAGCTTGGTGGTACCGTTGGCGATATAGAATCACTTCCTTACATCGAAGCGGTTCGCCAGTTGAAGTGGGAAATGGGCACGGAGAACTGCCTGGTGGTTCACCTTACACTGATACCATACCTGAGGGCGGCAAAAGAACTGAAGACAAAGCCTACACAGCACTCTGTGAAAATGATGAGTGAGCATGGACTGCTGCCTGATGTGCTTGTATGCCGTACCGAAGAACCATTATATAAAGACCTGAAAAGAAAGATAGCCCTGTTTTGCAACGTAACGCAGGATGCAGTTATCGAAGCACTGGATGCGGATACCATTTATGGTGTGCCACTGGAAATGATGCGAGAAAAACTGGATGTTACCTGCCTGCAGAAGCTGAACATGCCCCTGGGCAAAGAGCCGGACCTGACCAAATGGAAGGAATTCCTCAATAAACTGCGTTACCCAAAAAGCAAGGTCACCATTGGCCTTATAGGCAAGTATGTGGAGCTGCAGGATGCTTACAAATCAATACTGGAAGCATTGATACATGCAGGTGCTATGAATGAGTGCAAAGTAGAAGTACGCAACATACATTCTGAATACCTGACCAAGGAGAACGCTAAAGAAAAACTGCACAATGTAGATGCGATGCTTGTGGCACCGGGTTTCGGTAGCCGTGGCATAGAAGGTAAGATAGACGCGATACGTTATGCTCGTACCAATAAGATACCGTTCTTCGGTATTTGCCTCGGTATGCAGATGGCCTGCGTAGAGTTTGCCCGCAATGTGCTGGATATGCCCAAAGCACACTCAACAGAGATGGACCCTGATACAGACCAGGGTGTTATCTGTATGATGGAAGAGCAGAAAGCCATCACGCAGAAAGGCGGCACTATGAGGCTGGGCAGCTACGATTGCGAACTGCAGCCTAACTCACTTACTGCAGGCATCTATGGTGCTGAAAACATCACAGAGCGCCATCGCCACCGCTATGAATTCAACAACAAATATGCAGAGGCGTTTGAGCAGGCCGGATTGGTACCTGTGGGCCGCAACCCTAAAACAAACCTGGTAGAAGTAGTGGAACTGAAGGACCATCCTTTCTATGTAGGTGTGCAGTTCCACCCGGAATATAAGAGCACTGTAGAAAATCCGCACCCGCTGTTCGTAGCATTTGTAAAAGCCGCTAAAGAAGCACAGGAACTACGTAATGGTGCCGTAAAAAGGCCTTACGAACAAAGCGCAGTATAATAAGACATGAAAATCATCAATAAAAAAGGAGCGGCTTCGCTCCTTTTTTATTACGATCTGGTGATGAAAATCAAACTTCAGTACCTTGATTGCGGCTAGTCCCCCAAAAGAAACGCTCATTCGTCTAAGTATTAATTAGCTGCTACAGTTCCTTTCTCAGCCTGGCTACCGGTATGTTCAGTTGTTCCCTGTACTTGGCTACCGTGCGGCGGGCTATGTTATAGCCTTTCTCCACCAGCATATCGGTCAGGTGCTCGTCAGACAGGGGCTTGCGCTTGTTCTCAGCGCCTATTATATCATTGAGTATGGTCTTCACTTCTCTTGTTGATACTTCTTCGCCGCTGTCGGTCTGCAGTGCTTCTGAGAAGAAGTATTTGAGTTTGTAGGTGCCGTATTCTGTCTGCACATACTTGCTGTTGGCCACGCGCGATACGGTAGATACATCGAGGCTGGTCATCTGCGCTATGTCTTTAAGTATCATCGGCTTCAGCGATGTCTCATCGCCGGTTATAAAGAACTCACGCTGAAAATCGAGTATGGCCTGCATGGTATGCAGCAGGGTATGCTGGCGTTGTTTTATCGCATCTATGAACCATTTTGCAGAGTCCAGTTTCTGCTTAATGAACAGTACTGCTTCCTTCTGCCGCTTGTCCTTCTTCTCACTCTTGTCATAGGCCTTCATCATTTCCCTGTACCCCTCCGATATGCGCAGTTCCGGCGCATTCTTAGAGTTGAGCGACAGTTCAGGCACGCCATTATTGTTGAACACAAAGAAGTCAGGTATGATG
The DNA here is from genome assembly GCA_964478855.1 of uncultured Flavipsychrobacter sp. Lineage (GTDB taxonomy): Bacteria > Bacteroidota > Bacteroidia > Chitinophagales > Chitinophagaceae > Nemorincola. The sequence continues at coordinate 36,761 of CAYZKL010000020.1, read as the reverse complement.
TAGCTTTCTGCTTTGTTCAGCACCGCAAATGCCGCACCCGGTTTAGGGTTCAGCTTGATGATGATATTGATCACACCCTTCAGGTCTTCGCTGTTCAGACCCAGGTGCTTCTGTATCTTATCGTAGTGTTTCTTTATAAACTCGTTGAAGTATTTTTCCAGCACCTCTATCGCATCCTTCACAGGCTTGCTCTCCGGCATCCTTTTCAGTTGCAGCAGCAGGCACTCCTGAAGGGTCCATGCAGCTATACCCGGCGGGTCGAACTGCTGAATCTGCAGCACCAGCGATGCTATCTCTTCAGGGTTGGTATCCACATTCTGCCCGAATGCCAGGTCATCCACTATAGATATCACCTCCCTGCGCAGGTAGCCGTCTTCGTCCAGGCTGCCTATTATCTGCTCTGCTATTACATGGCTGCGGTCATCCAGTTCCAGCATACCCAGCTGGTCCAGCAGGTAGTCGTGAAAACTGGTCTCTATACTTGCGGGTGTTATTTGTTTATCAGTATCGCCTGCACCATAGTAGTCATCACCATAGTCATACCCACCACCTTCATCATCTTCCCTCCTCAGGAAATCATCGAGGTCCACTTTCTCAGCGGTATCATTGCTCAGTTCCACTTCCTCGCTCGGCGCTTCATTATCTTCACCGTCCATAGCACTCTCACCCAGTTCATAGCTGTCCTGGTCGGTATCATTGTTATCCAGTTCAAACTCCAGTGCAGGGTTTTCCTCCAGTTCTTCTTTTATCCGCTCTTCCAGGTTGGCAGTAGGTATCTGCAGCAGCTTCATTAACTGGATCTGCTGTGGAGATAACTTCTGTAATAACTTTAACTGGTTCGACTGTCTAAGCATAATCTTGGGTGCCTGATGCAAAAATAAAATTTAATGCCACATTACAGCATCTAAATGCCCTGTAATCCTGTGGAATCAATAATTTAACGTCACTTTTGATGAATTCTTTCTTTTATACGAATATATAGCGTATATTGTCCATGATAAACGAACAGTGGCGGGCATGACAAAGAAACCGTACATATCTCCTGGATTTTCCTACATACCTCTTGAAGAGACTTTACAGATAGCTCCAAAAAAGAAACAATTATTCATTGGGATACCCAAAGAAACTTCTTTCCAGGAAAACCGTGTGGCACTTACGCCCGAGGCAGTATCTGTTTTGGTGAACGATGGTAATGATGTAGCAGTGGAACATGGGGCCGGTGACGGTTCCTTCTATTTTGACAGTGACTACAGCGAGGCAGGAGCCCGTATAGTCTACGAAAAGGCCGAATTGTATAAGGCCACTACCATTATCAAATCGGCGCCCATATCTGAGGAGGAAGCAGCCCTGCTGCAACCAAACCAGGTGGTAATATCACCGATCCACATGCCGCTACTCAAGGCAGAGATACTGGAACAACTCATCGCGAAAAAAATAATTGCCATTGCTTTCGAGTCTATTAAAGATGATGCGGGTTCATACCCTATTGTCCGCTCTATGAGCGAGATAGCAGGCAACTTTGCTATACTTACCGCTGCACGCTACCTTGCCAATTCTGATAATGGTAAAGGAGTGCTGCTGGGTGGAATATCCGGTGTGCCCCCTGCCCGTGTGCTTATTATAGGTGCGGGCGTGGTAGGCGAGTTTGCGGCACGTGCCGCTTTCGGACTCGGTGCCTCTGTGAAAATTTTCGACAATTCTATTTACCGCCTTATGCGCCTGCAAAACAATATCGGCAGGCGTTGTTTTACCTCTGTAATAGAACCCATAGCCCTGGCCGAAGAGCTGCGTAATGCCGATGTGGCAGTAGGCGCACTGAAGCCGATAAACGGTATTACCCCCGTAGTGGTCACCGACCAGATGGTGAGCAATATGAAGGCCGGATCAGTGATCATAGATGTGAGTATAGACCGTGGCGGGTGCTTCGAGACATCAAAGCTCACCTCTCACGAAAGGCCGATATTTAAGAAATACGATGTGATACACTATTGTGTACCTAACATAGCCTCTGCTGCTTCCCGTACTGCATCCCGGGCCATCAGCAATGTGTTGATGCCCATTCTGCAACAATGTGCCGATATGGGTGGTATGGAAGATATTATCTTAGCAAAAAGCGGCATTCGCCGTGGGGTATATATGTACAAGGGTTGTGTCACAAACGCACCTATAGCCAAGCGTTTTAAATTCAAATACACAGATCTTGACTTGCTGCTTGCAGCACAAAGCTAAAATTCAATATCGTTCGTATATAGCATTATGCCCAACAACCGGATGAATAAGACGATTGCCGGATATCATTTGTTAATGATACTTTCCGCTGTTGATTTCAGGATCAACAGCGCCAAAGACATGGTGATCAGGGAATACCTTATCAACGAATTTCCTTTTCATGTGAACCTCGATCGCCAGATGGAGGTCATCAGCAGGCTGCGCCCCGATGAATGGGAGGGCCATTTCCTGAAATCAATGGATGACTTCTATGATGACGCCACACCCGAAGAAAGAAGGAACCTGATACAGTTTGCCATCATCATGGCCAAGGCCGATGAAGTGATCACCCACGAGGAGAACCACTTCCTCAATCTCCTTTTCGATCATTGGGAACTGACCTGATGCTCCAAAACTTACCACTATGCCTGAAAACGATAAAAAGACCCCGCAGGATTATAATATCAACCTCGATACCAAATTTCAGCACCTCGAATTAATTGACATACCCACCGTGGTAGCAGCGTGTAAAGAGCAGTGGCAGAACTTTACACTCACGCAGGTGAATGACAGTGTTGTTAGGATAGGTGTTGTGGAAGGAGAGTTTCACTGGCACAAGCACGATAATGATGATGAGTTTTTCTTTGTACTCGAGGGCCAGCTGCTCATAGACCTCGAAGACAGGACCATAGAACTGAACCCCAATCAGGGCACCACTATAACAAAGGGAGTAATGCACCGCCCGCGCGCACCTAAGAGGACCGTTATGCTGATGGTAGAGACAAGTGCCATAGCCCCTACGGGAGATTAGCACTCTACTACCTGATCACACCCTGGTAAAGCAATACAAGTATAGCAGCCCCTGCTATGATCCTGTACACACCAAATGCCTTAAGCCCGTTCTTTTGCAGGAAGCGGATGAACGTTTTGATAGCTATAAGCGCAACTACAAAAGCAATAACATTGCCCACACCCAGCATGGCCAGGTTGTGTTTGTCCTTCAGCATCTCAGGATTTTCTTTCAGCGCTTTCAATAGTTTATAACCGGTGGCTGCCATCATGGTAGGCACTGCCAGGAAGAATGAGAACTCGGCCGCAAAACTGCGGGTGAGCTTCTGCTGCATTCCGCCTATTATGGTAGCTGCGCTGCGGCTGGTGCCGGGTATCATAGCGATCACCTGCCACAGCCCTATCATAAAACTTCTTTTATAGCTCAGGTTCTGCTCGTGGTCTATGGTATTCTTAGTAAACAGCTTATCAATGAACAGCAGCACCACGCCACCCACCAGCAGAGTGATACCCACGGTCATCGGGCTCTCGAGGAACTGGTCTATCTTCTTAGAGAAGAGAAAGCCAAATGCCAGTGCGGGAAATACCGCAATGATCAGCTTCAGGTAAAAATCTATGCGCTTGATATCAATGAACCTTTTCCAGTACAGCACCACTACCGATAGTATAGCTCCCAACTGCACGCATATTTCGAACAGTTTGGTAAATTCATCTTCGCTGATGCCCAGTATAGAACTGGCTATGATCATATGCCCGGTCGATGAAATGGGCAGGAACTCTGTAATACCTTCTACTATACTTAAAATAATGGTGTCTAACCAGGTCATGCTATGGTATGTTAATGTACTTATGTGTTTGTAATGATAATTGCCACTGGGGGTGCTGCTTTATGTAGTCTATTATCAGTGGTGTTATGGCATCCCGCTTGCTCCATTCGGGCTGCAGGTATAGCTTGCAGTTAGCAGGTACCTGTGCTGCGTATTGCTCTGCCCACTCCAGGTCCGACTTATTGAACACCACTATCTTCAGCTCGTCCGCTTTGTCAATAGATGACGGTATTGGTGCTTTGAATTTCTTTGGCGATAGTGTCACCCAGTCCAGCGCACCGGATAGAGGGTGAGCCCCTGATGTTTCAATATGCGTTTTAAAGCCTGCTTCATGCAGTGCATCGCACAGTGCGGCTAGGTCATGCATAGCAGGCTCACCACCTGTTATCACCGCTATGCGGCCGTTGTGTGCTGCCGCGGTCTGTACTATTGCTGATGTGGTCATCTGCGGGTGCTTTGCTGCATCCCAGCTGTCTTTCACATCGCACCATACGCAGCCTACATCGCAGCCGCCCAGCCTTATGAAATATGCCGCCTTGCCCGTATGCACACCCTCACCCTGCAGGGTGTAGAAATGCTCCATTACAGGATAGCTTACTATATCGACCTCTTTTACTTCCATTATTTTTTGCTCCACAGATACAACTTCACGTGACCCCGGTTGGGGATATATTATGCTACAGGTACGCTCGCTTTTAGTTTTGCAGCCTGCAGAGTATTCTTCATCAGTCCGCATATTGTCATCAGCCCTACGCCCTTAGGCACAGGAGTGATGTAGCTGCATAGTGGTGCCACATTGTCAAAGTCCACATCGCCTACCAGGCGGGATCCGCTTTTCTTCGTAGCATCGTCTATACGGTTGATACCCACATCTATGATGATAGCGCCCGGCTTCACCATATCTGCGGTCACATACTTCGGCCTGCCTATGGCGGCCACTATTATATCTGCGCTTTGCGTCAGTTCTTTCAGGTTCTTGGTGTGCGAGTGGCACATGGTCACTGTAGCATTGCCCGGGTTAGAGTTGCGGCTCATCAGTATGGTCATTGGTGTGCCCACTATATTGCTGCGGCCTATCACCACGCAGTGCATACCCGCTGTGTTTATCTTGTAATGCTCCAGCATCAGCATGATACCGTATGGTGTTGCCGGCAGGAAAGTTGGTTGCCCCAGCAGCATCTTACCCAGCGATATCGGGTGAAAGCCGTCCACATCTTTCAGTGGGCTGATGGCGTTGATCACCGAATCGCCTGATATGTGCTTAGGCAGTGGCAACTGCACCAATATGCCGTCAATGTTGTCGTCATTGTTCAGCCGTTCTACTTCGCTGATCAGGTACTGTTCGGTAATGTCTCCGTTGAAGCGCAGCAGTGTTGAGTCAAAGCCCAGCTCTTCACAGTGCTTTACCTTAGAACCCACATAAGCCTCACTCGCAGGGTTGTTGCCCACAAGTATAGCTGCCAGGTGTGGTTTTTTACCGCCATTGGCCTGCCATTCGGCCACTTCCTGCTTTATTTGCTCCTTTATATGAGCCGATACGAGTACTCCGTCAAGAATTTGCATAGTGCAAATATAATTTTTTAAAGAATAAAACCGCCATTAGTTCCCGCATTCCCTGTTGCAGGTGGTGGTCCGAATATTATATCTTTGTAGCACTACCTCTTATTAAATAATTCAGAGATATTCATCCCTAAAATCAATACTGTGCTAGTAAAAGAGATCATTGCCGCTATCGAGGAGTTTGCCTCCCCTCTCTACCAGGAAAGTTATGACAACTGTGGCCTGCAGGTAGGTAACACGGAAGATGTGGTAAAAGGCGTGCTGCTATCACTTGATGTAACCGAGGCTGTCGTAGATGAGGCCATGGAGCGTGGCTGCAACATGATCATTGCTCATCACCCCCTTATCTTCTCGGGCCTCAAGCGCATTTCAGGCCGCAACTATGTGGAGCGTGTGGTACAAAAAGCCATAAAGAACGATATAAGCATCTATGCGGCCCATACCAATGTAGATAATATGTACAATGGCGTTAATAAAAAGATAGCCGATAAACTGGGCCTTATCAATACGTCTATCCTTTCTCAGCGCACAGATACGATCAGCAAATTATACACTTATGCCCCTGTGGATGCCGCCGCTAAGGTGCGGGAGGCCATGTTTGCCGCCGGTGGTGGCAATATTGGCAAATACACCGAATGCAGCTATAATGCTACGGGCAAGGGCACATTTAAACCACACAGCAACGCTAACCCCGCCATAGGTGAGCCCGGTGGCGACCGTGAAATAGTGGATGAGGTGAAGATAGAGATGATCGTAGAAAAGCATGCCCAAACTGCCGTAATACGCGCTTTGTTTGACGCCCACCCTTACGAGGAGGTCGCATATGAATTGATACAGCTACCTAATCCCAACCAGGAAATCGGAGCAGGTATGGTAGGGTCACTGCCATCGCCAATGCCGGAAGCTGACTTCCTGGCGCTGGTAAAGGACCGCATGAAGGCCGGATGCATCAAGCACACCGCATTGGCCGGCAGAAACATAGAGCGAGTTGCTATAAGTGGTGGTTCAGGCAGTTTCCTGCTCAAGGATGCCATTGCCGCGAAAGCTGATATATTTATCACCAGCGACTTCAAATACCACCAGTTCTTCGACGCAGAAGGAAAAATTATAATAGCTGACATCGGCCACTATGAGACCGAACAGTACACCCCTGAAATATTTGAGGCAATACTTAAGAAAAAAAATCCTACATTTGCAGTCCTTTTATCAATTTTATCCACCAATCCTGTAAAATATTTTTGCTGATATGGCTACTGTAAAAGACTTTTCGGTTGAGGAAAAGCTGACTGCCGTCCTTGCGTTACAAAAGATCGATTCTAAAATAGATGAGATCCGCACTATGAAGGGCGAGCTACCAATGGAGGTTAAAGACCTCGAAGATGAGATTGAAGGTCTGCAGACCCGTATCCAGAACATAGATACGGAGATCGCTACCATCAATACCTTTATCGAAACAAAGACCAATGCTAAAAAAGAAGCACAGGCTTTAATAAAGAAATACGAAAAACAACAGGATAACGTAAAGAACAACCGTGAGTTTGAAGCCATCAATAAAGAAATTGAAATGCAGGAACTTGAGGTGAAGCTGAACGAAAAGCATATCAAGGATGCTACCTTCGAGCAGAAGGAGCGCATGAATGCCCGCCACGTTACCGAAGAGAAAATAAACACAGTGGAAGAGTCGCTGACGGTAAAACGCCAGGAACTTGAAAAGATCAACGCTGATACAGAAAAAGAAGAAAAAGCACTTGCTGTTAAATCTGAAGGTGCTAAAGAAAAAGTTGATCCACGCTTGCTTACTGCCTACGATCGTATCCGTAGCAGCTACCGCAATGGCCTTGCTGTTGTGCCTATCCTCCGCGATTCATGCGGTGGTTGCTTCAACGTGATACCTCCGCAGCGCCAGAGCGAAATACGCCAGCACAAAAAGATCATCGTTTGCGAACATTGCGGCCGTATCCTTGTAGATACCGACATGAACGACAAAGCGAACATTAAAGGTTAATATCCCTTAAGGCATAAAAAAACAGGAGCAAATTGCTCCTGTTTTTTTATGCCTCAACAACGGTCTCCTTTTCGGGACATATCTATCACACGGAAAATCAGCTGATCAGCAAATTATCACATCAGCTAATTTTAGGAACTTCTTTTATCTCCATTCCTTCCAGGAACCAGAGCACATCTTTCATGTGCTTCAATTTGTCTACCACCAGCAGGAAGTTTTTGCCTACTTGTTTCAGTCGGGCATTCTTTGTACGGGTTTGGATGTAGTTGAGGATGTGATTGAAGGTATCAGATTCGAAATAAGGAGATTCAGGATTGCTGACGAAGTACAGGCGCATCTGCTGGTTCTTTAGTATCAGCTTCTCAAAGCCCAGTTCGCAGGCTATCTTGCGGCAGCGCAGTGTGGTAAACAGTTCTTCCACTTCGCGCGGTATCGGCCCGAAACGGTCGTGCAGATCTGCGGCAAATTTGGTGATCTCTTCATCTGTTTCCAGGTCATCCAGCTGGGTATAGAGCGACAGGCGCTCAGTGATATTGGCAACATAAGAATCCGGTATCAGTATCTCCAGGTCTGTGTCTATGGTACAGTCATTCACAAAGTCTTTCTTGCGTTCCAGCTCATCCTTAAATACATCTTTAAAGTCTGATGTCTTCAGTTCGCGCATGGCTTCGGCAAGTATCTTCTGATACATCTCGAAGCCAATGTCAGTAATAAAGCCGCTCTGCTCACCGCCCAGCAGGTTGCCCGCGCCACGTATATCCAGGTCGCGCATGGCTATCTGGAAACCGCTGCCCAGTTCGTTGAATTGTTCCAGTGTTTGCAGTCGTTTGCGGCTGTCGCCGGGTAGCAGGCTCATAGGTGGCGCCATCAGGTAGCAGAATGCCTTCTTGTTGCTGCGGCCAACGCGGCCACGCAACTGGTGCAGATCGCTGAGCCCGAACTGGTGCGCGTTATTGATGATGATGGTATTCACATTGGCTATATCCACACCACTTTCTACAATGTTGGTGCAGCACAGCACATCATACTTGCGCTCAATGAAATTGTACAGTGCCTCTTCCAGCTGGTGGCCCTCCATTTGCCCGTGCGCCATGCCTATACTCAGGTCAGGACACAGGTTGCGGAGTATGGCCATCATTTCAGGCAGGCCCTGTACCCTGTTATGTATAAAGAATACCTGGCCGCCACGCTCGGTTTCGTAATAGATCGCATCGCGTATCGCGTATTCATCAAACACGATCACCTCTGTATGCACAGGCTGCCTGTTGGGCGGCGGAGTATTGATGATGCTAAGGT
>CAYZKL010000020.1:15530-28035 GCA_964478855.1 uncultured Flavipsychrobacter sp. | reverse complement strand
CATTAAGGAGAACTGCAGGGCCCGGGGAATAGGTGTGGCCGGGAGGGTAAGCGTATCCACATTGGCACGCAGCTCCCTCAGCTTTTCTTTAGAGCCCACACCAAACTTCTGTTCCTCATCAATGATGAGTATGCCCAGGTCCTTGAATTTGGCATCCTTGCCCAGCAGGGCATGGGTACCTATGATGATGTCTATCTTGCCTTCTTCCAGTCTTTTGAATGTCTCTTTCTTTTCCTTAGCCGACTTGAACCGGTTGATATAGTCAACAGTACAAGGGAAATCCTTGAGCCTGTCTTTAAATGTATTGTAGTGCTGGAACGCAAGGATAGTGGTGGGTACCAATATGGCAGCCTGCTTATTATCGGCCACCGCCTTGAAAGCGGCCCTTACGGCTATCTCTGTTTTACCAAAGCCCACATCGCCACACACCAGGCGATCCATAGGTGCCGGTGATTCCATATCGCGTTTTACATCGGCAGTAGCCTTGCCCTGGTCCGGCGTGTCTTCGTAAAAGAACGAAGCTTCCAGTTCGGTTTGTAAATAGCTGTCGGGCGTAAACGCAAATCCGGCGGATGCCTTACGTTTTGCATATAGCTTGATAAGGTCTGCTGCAATATCTTTGATCTGCTTGCGGGTCTTGGTCTTCAGTTTCTGCCATGCATCGCTGCCCAGCTTGTTCACTTTCGGCACCGTGCCTTCCTTGCCTGTGAACTTACTTATTTTGTGCAGCGAGTTGATGTTCACATACAGCACATCATTGTCCCGGTACAATATGCGTATGGCCTCCTGCATATTGCCGTTCACATCTATTTTCTGCAGGCCGCTATATACGCCCACACCGTGATCTATGTGGGTCACATAGTCGCCCGGCGTAAGCTCCCTGAGTGCGCGCAGTGTCAGTGCCTTGCCCTTGGAGTATGCCTGTTTTACATTGTATTTATGGTAACGCTGAAATATCTGGTGGTCCGTATAACAGATCACTTTTTTATCGTGATCAATAAAGCCTTTGCTGATGGCTGTGGGTACCGGCACAAAAGTGACGTTGGCATTCACATCATCAAATATGCTGCGCAAACGCTCCAGTTGTTTTGGGTTCTCTGCAAAGATGTAGGCCACATATTTTTCTGCCACCCGTTTTTGCAGGTCGCTTATCAGCATGCTGAACTGGCGGTTGAATACCGGCTGTTCTTCAGTAGCATACAGGAAGGTCGCATCTATTGCATCACCGGTTATCTTCTCTATAGAATGGTTGTACCATTCAATCAGGTGCCTGCGTTTTATTTTTTCCTGCCATATAGATGCTGTTTCAAAGTCGAGCCTTGATATCTCCTTCAGCATTCCCTCCTCATGGTCTATGGATACCTGGCCGAGGTTCATTTTCTCCGGCAGATCTGCTGCCATCTTTGCCAGCCGGCCTATGGTAAAGGTGAGGTCCTTGGCCCAGAAGATGGTATTCTCAGGCAGGTAATCGAGCAGTGATATCTTTTCCTGTGTCTGAAATTTCGTTTCTATGTTCGGCAGTATCGATACCTGCAGCAGCTTGCGCTCCGATAGCTGGGTCTCCGGGCTGAAGATCCTGATGCTGTCCACCTCGGTATCAAACAACTCTATACGGTAGGGGTGCTCATTGCCAAAGGAATAGATATCGAGTATGCCGCCGCGCATGGCAAACTGCCCCGGCTCATAAACAAAATCCTCGCGGCGGAAACCAAGTGAAATGAATTTTTCCATCAGGCCATCCACATCCAGGTGCTCCGCCACCTTTATGTTGATCATGTTACCCGCCAGCGATGTTGGATTGACCACATGCTCAAACAGAGCTTCCGGATAAGTGACCAGTACTTTCTTGTTGATCTTGCTGCCGGTAAACTTTGTGAGTGCCTCTGTACGCAGCATTACGTGGCTGCTGTTCAGCTCATTGAAGTAACCTGTACGCTTGAAGGAATCGGGGAAGAAAAATATATCCAGCCCCTTGGTCAGGTGTTCTATGTCGTTATGAAAATAGGCTGCTTCTTCTTTGTCGTTCAGTATGAAGACGTGATTGAAATCTGTCTGCTGCCATAATGCGGCTGCAATAAAGTTGACAGAAGAGCCCCGGAGGTTGTCTAAATAGACCCTTAACTTATGTCCGGGCAAAGAGATACCTGCCGCTATTTGTTTTATGCGGATGTCATTTTGGTATAATCCCTGCAGCACTTCCAGATTCATCGGGGCGGCAAAGGTAAGTAATTCAGGTACACAGATAATTTCAATAAACGGCTAACGCAGTAAATATGTACAGATAGAATAATTACCATAATATTTTGTATCTTAGTTTACAAATCAAAATACATTCACATGCAGAATTCCCCTTTTCGTAAAGTAGTGATGTTATTTTTTTGCATTTGTAGTTTGGTATATAGCAGTATTGCAGCGGCCAAAGCGCTGTCACTGAAAAAAGCCATCAAAGCCAAACTGGTCACCATCAATGCGATATCTAACGGAGGTGCCAGCGGCAAGAGCCTGAAAATAGATGTAACAAACAATACCGATAAAGAGATAGCCGTGGATGTTGATCCCGGCCTGATATTCACATCAGAAGATACCTCAGAGCAGGACCTGGTAACACTGGGCAGCGAGAGCCTGGTACTGGCGCCGGCCACCCATGCCTCTGCAGACCTGCAGACATTTTGCGGTAAAAGCTATGGCAGATGTCCGGTGCGTGCACACAACTACACCTTCCGCCGCCAGGGCGACAGCATTATGGTGAAGGCACTGCAATATGTAAAGGCCAATAACATAGATATATCCATAGCGCAACGTATGGTATGGACCTTCACCAATGGTAAATGCGTGAATACCATTTATGATGCCGGCAAACCTCGCATGTCGGAAGACCTGATGGCCTATGTAGCCAACCTGAAAAAGGTGCAGATGCCTGAATTCTATACCGAATACAAAATAGACAATATGCCGGGCAGGCCTGTGCTGGTGGAGCAACGGTCTAAGGTATACATAACCCTGCACTGGGGCCACGAGGGCTACCGGCATATGTATGTAGTGGTGTATAAAGCCAATGGCGACGTATATAAGCGAATAGAAGCAGACAGGATCATAGACAAGCAGGGCAATACGGTGCAGGTGGAGTTTGACAGTAACCGTGACCTGGCAGGCACCTACATTGTAAAACTGCATGACGATACCAATAAGACCTGGGACCAGAAGACGGTAATGGTAGGCGTACAGGCCTGCGATATGCCTAAGAAACTGTAATTAAAGTATTTTGCTTGTTTACCTGTTTCCCCTATATTTGCTATAGCTTAATTGCTCAGCCCTCCCCGGGCACGGTTTATTTAGGCTTATCCGAATCAATAATTTCTTTAGCATACAATTTTTTCAATTTTGATGGAATACAATACTACGCGCAGCAAACTGCTGATGCCTGAATATGGACGTAATGTCCAGAAAATGATCGAGTACCTGGTAACTGTGGATGACCGTGAAAAACGACTGAAGCAGGCAGAGGTGATCATAGAACTGATGGGGACACTGAATCCGCATCTTAAGACGATAGAAGATTACAAACATAAACTCTGGGACCATTTGTTCCAGATGACTGACTTTAACCTGGATGTAGATGCACCGTATCCGTGCCCTACAGCAGAGATGATCTACAAAAAGCCGGAAGTGCTGCCTTACCCACAGGACAGCATCAAGCACCGCCACCTGGGTAAGAACCTGCAGGGGCTGCTGGATAAAGCGGTTGCTGAGACCAACGAAGAAAAACGTCACGGCCTTACCCAGGCTATTGGTTACTATATGAAGCTGGCATACGCCAACTGGCATAAAGAACCTGTGCATGACGACATGATCAAGAACGAACTTGCCGAGATAACCGGCGGCTTGCTGAAATACGAAACAGGCGGGTTCAAAGTCCATTTCGAGACAAGAACCTTCAAGCCACGTAACAACAATAATAACAACAACCGCAACTTCAAAGGCAATGGCGGAGGCGGTGGTGGCCAGCGCAATAACAACTTCCGCGATAACAATGGCGGAGGTGGCGGCTATGGCGGCAATAACTTCAATAAGAACAGGAAATTCAAAAACAAGAATAAAGGGGTTTAATTAAAAAGTGAATATTCAAAATTCAAAAAACGGGAGCATTCTTCTGTAGCCGGATTTTGAATTTTTACTTTTAAGGATAGGCCAGTTTTTGAATTTTTACTTTTCACTTTTTACTTCGAAGAAAATGAACGCATTTGAGATAAGAGGAGGCCACCGTTTAAAGGGTGATATTTTTCCACAGGGAGCCAAGAACGAGGCACTGCAGGTGCTCTGTGCTGCATTGCTTACTGATGAGCGTGTTACGCTAACTAATGTACCTGACATAGCAGATGTAAATACGCTGATAGAACTGCTGGAGGATATGGGCGTGAAGATAGGCCGCCCCCTGGCAAACGTGGTCACGCTGCAGGCCGATAGCATAGACCCTGATTACTTTACCACTCATGCGTTCAAAAAGAAATCGGGTAAACTGAGAGGTACTGTGATGCTGGCAGGCCCGCTGCTGGCCAGGTTTCGCAAAGCATATATACCACAGCCGGGCGGCGATAAGATAGGCCGCCGCAGGCTGGATACACACATCCGCGGATTTGAAAAAATGGGTGTGGAATTTGTGTATGATATAGACAACCAGATGTTTAGCCTGGATGCGGTAGATGGGGTAAAGGGTGTGCGGATACTGATGGAAGAACCATCGATAACAGGCACCGCAAACCTTCTGATGGCCGCAGTAATGGCCGATGGTATTACCAGCATATACAATGCTGCCTGCGAGCCATATATACAGCAGCTATGCCGCATGCTCATCAGCATGGGTGCAAAAATTACAGGTATCAGCACCAACCTGCTGATCATAGAAGGAGTGAAAAAACTGCGTGGCTGTGAGCACCGCCTGCTGGCCGATATGATCGAGGTAGGTTCGTTCATAGGCCTTGCCGCAATGACGCAAAGCGAACTGACCATAAAAAATGTAGATGCCGAACACCTGGGCATCATTCCTGAAACTTTTCAACGGCTGGGTATAGAACTGTCTGTTAACGGTGATGATATACATATACCTGCACAGGACCATTACCGTATTCAGAAGTTCATAGACGGCTCTATACTTACCGTTTACGATCATCCATGGCCCGGCCTTACACCCGATCTGCTGAGCATCATACTGGTCCTTGCCACTCAGGCCAAGGGCACCGTATTGGTACACCAGAAGATGTTTGAGAGCAGGTTGTTCTTTGTGGATAAGCTGATAGAGATGGGCGCGCAGATAGTGCTCTGTGACCCGCACAGGGCAGTGGTCATAGGCCTGGACAGGCAGATGCCGCTTCGTGGTATCAACATGGTATCGCCGGATATACGCGCCGGTGTGGCACTGCTGATAGCAGCGCTCTCCGCAAGCGGGAAAAGCACCATACAGAACATCCACCAGATAGACCGGGGCTATGAGCGCATAGATGAGCGGCTCAATGCGCTGGGTGCGGATATAAAACGAATTGCACTTACATAAAAAAAGAGCGGGTTCTAACAGGACCCGCTCTTTTTTTATACTGAAAAGTAACACCGGGTATTTTAAAAATAGGGTGACCATGGTGGGTGAATGGGGCATAATGGGGTGTCTTGGGACCGCCGGAAAAATACGCAATACATTGATTATCAATGTTATTATTGAATACCCGGACATAAGGTAATTTGCATCCTCAAATTCTACGACTTACGACTTTAGATAGGTGATAGGGGGTTACAGGGGCTGCCTTAATAGCTGAAAGCAAATATTATACTAACGGCCAATTAATATGCCAATTTACTTTAAGGGGTCATCCTGCCCTCAAAAAGTTCACGAACGGTCGAAAAAGTTCACAAACGGTAAAATTTATCGACTTATAAAATTTATAAACATGCGTTATATTCCTTAATTTCCGGCAGGCACCACTTCTTTACTACTTATTACTTTAACCACTTTTCCATACTTTTGCACTCCGTTTCCGGCAACACACCGGCAGCTATTTATTGACCATATAGTTTTTAGCTTAATTTCCGATATAATGAAAATATTAGTTTGTATCTGCCCGGTACCCGATACCACTACCAAGATCGCGTTCGCCGATAACAATACGCACTTCAGCACCCAGGGTGTTACCTTCATCATCAATCCTTATGACGAATGGTACGCATTGGTTCGTGCGCTCGAATTAAAGGAAACCGGTATTGCTACCGATGTTCACCTGATCACTGTTGGCAAGGCCGATGCTGAGCCGGTTATCCGCAAAGCACTGGCACTAGGTGGCGATGAGGCTATCCGCATCGATGCGGACAGCAACGATCCTTATGCTATTGCTGCACAGATCGCGGAATACGCAAAAGCAGGCGGCTACCAGTTGGTACTGTGTGGCAAGGAGTCTATCGATTATAACAATGGTTCTGTTGGCGCTATGGTTGCCGAACTGTTGGATATGAACTATCTCGGCTTTGCTGCTAAGATCGATGTTGCAGGTAATACTGCTACCGTAAAGCGCGAAATAGAAGGCGGCGAAGAAACAGACACTTGCGAACTGCCACTGGTTATCAGTTGCCAGAAGGGTGTTGCGGAAGCACGTATCCCTAATATGCGCGGCATCATGGCTGCCCGTACCAAACCATTGAAAGTGGTTCCACCTGCAGCTATCGATACACTCAGCACTATTGTCGCTTACGAAATGCCTCCTGCAAAATCAGGCGTAAAGATGATCAGCGCCGATAACATGGATGAACTCGTAAGCCTGTTACATAGCGAAGCGAAAGTAATTTAGTAATTAGCTGATCAGCATATCTGCTAATTAGCTAATTGAACTCTTTTTAATTTTGACTTTTTAATTCTCCGATAATGTCCGTTTTAGTTTTAGTAGAACATGCACAGGGTGTCTTCAAGAAAAAATCTCTTGAAGCTATATTATACGCGGCACACATTGCCAAAGAAACAGGCACTACCGTTACAGCGGTAGCTACCGGCAATGTAGGCAATGCAGAGATGCAGGCCCTCGGCCAGTATGGTGCTAATAAAGTATTGCACACTACCGATGCCCGCCTCGATAATTTCAATTCCCGTGCATATACCAAAGTAATGCTTGCTGCTGCGCAGAAAGAAAGTGCCAAGGTCATTGTTGGCCTGCACGATACTGTTGGTAAGGCTGTGTCTCCACGTCTTGCTGCCCGCCTAAAGGCTGGTCTGGTTGCTGGTGCGGTATCTTATCCCGATCTTTCTAAAGGCTTCGTGGTAAAGAAAAATGTATTCTCCGGTAAGGCATTCGCTTTCGTCAATGTTACCAGCGATGTTAAGGTCATCACGCTTATGCCCAACACCTTCCCTGTAGTTAAGGGCGAAGGCGCTGCTACTGTAGAGAACCTCGATGTCGCATTCAGTGATGCTGATTTCTCTGTAAAAGTTGTTGAGGTCAGCAAAGCATCGGGCAGCGTTCCGCTTTCTGAGGCCGAACTGGTGGTAAGCGGTGGCCGTGGCCTCAAGGGTCCGGAGAACTGGCATGTGCTGGAAGCCCTGGCTACTGAGCTTGGTGCTGCTACAGCGTGTAGCCGTCCGGTGGCAGACAGCCACTGGCGTCCGCACAATGAGCACGTAGGCCAGACAGGTGGTACCATCCGCCCTAATCTCTACATAGCTATAGGCATTTCGGGCGCTATACAGCACCTTGCAGGTGTCAATGGCAGCAAGACCATAGTGGTGATCAACAAAGACCCTGAAGCGCCGTTCTTTAAAGCTGCAGACTATGGTGTCCTTGGCGATGCTATGGAGATAGTGCCAAAGCTCACAGAGGCCGTTAAGAAATTCAAAGCCAACCATTAATTTCCCGGTACGTTCTGCGTACTTATCACATATTCTTCAAAGCCGGTGTTTCACCGGCTTTGTTTTGCTTTTGACTTATTAAGATAAATATGTATCTTACATACAGTTATCATTAGCAACACCTAAAACATACCCCGATGAAACAGCAGCACTATGCGACACGCATGGCATTTTTCGCACTCCTTTGCTCAGCCTTACTGATAGCCTCCTGCAATAGTAAAGAGGTGGCAGAAGGCAAACTGCCCAATGGCAATACTTACGAACTGGTCCATAAAATGGATGGCAACACGTTTGATATTGTATCAGGTAATAACCACATCATTACTATGGACCCCCAAACCAAGGGTGCTCAGGAAATTGAGTACCTCGGTGTAAGGCCTGCCAAAATGAACGGGCATGAGATATACACTCATAATGATGCTAAGGTTCAGCCAATGATCACACAGGATGGTATGCAGAAGGTAGAAACCGTGAACAGGATACTCAGTGCCGCGGCCAAAACCACCGATAAAGCAAAAGTGCGCTTCAGCAATTTTGTGATAGATGAAAAAGGCAAGGTGGTCTATTATTCCTGGGTCGCAATAGCTGTGGACTCACTGTCTACACCGGATTCACTGAACACATTCTACAGAAGCGCAGAACCACTTGTGGACAGCTTGCAACCATTATTGCTCAGCATCACTTTTGCGCCTGCTACGGTCAATGGTGTTGCTGCTCCTTACTTCGTCAATAATATCCCCGCTTTACATTAATTGTTTACACCACACTATGAAACTTTATAGATCAATACTCCTTTTATCCGCATTATGTATCGCTCATTGCAGCTATGCTCAGTTGTTCGAGCGTAAAGAAGACAAGGTAATGCGCAAAGGGTACAGGTTCGTATTCTCTGAAGCAAAAACAGATACTTATACTATTCCCGACCCCGTTACCCGCCAGCCGCTGTTACGGTTGGCTACCACCATACCACAACCCGTTAAGGTGAATGATACTGCTATAGCCGATGCACCTGCTAAGCGCCCGAAATACAAAGGGAATAACGACGATCTGCGTGCATACTTGCTCCACAACATGGAGACAGAGTTAGGAAAGCTATATGATGGCGAATACTACCTGGGTATACGCGATATACTGGTTGATGTCAATGGCAGGATCATCTATTTCGGTTATGAGGGCATACGTCACGCCAAATCAGGAAAAAAACTACCTACCATCATGCAGCTGGAAGTGTACAATAAGATGCTTACCCTGCTCGAAAAAGAAGGCTTATACAAACCTGCATCAACTGCAGGTTCAAAAGTGGTGGCCTATACCGATGATGGCAATCTCTGGACCAAAAGCTTTAAGATCACGGCCCACAAGCTGGAGATGAATGACAAATGATCATTAAACTTAAAACCCGATGAATCTAAACACTTCACCTGCCACACCGATCATATCCCGCACTTGCGCGCTGGTTATCGCATTATTGCTGGTAGCTGCGTTTAGTACCACGGCTCAGCAGTTTACCCGAAAAGATGATCTGACAATGATCAAGGGCTACACCTTTGTCATGTCCCCTCCTTCTATCGACAGCATTCCCGTTGAAGATCCTGTAACCGGGAATATAACTATCGGTGTAGTTAGACGCGAACCAATGCCGGAAAAAATAAACGGCCTCTATATACCAAAATGCGATCTCGATACGCCGGCGGTATTTCCCGGCAAAGAGAAGTATCTTACAAAATACCTCCTGGAGCACTTGTCACCCGAACTATCAAAACTGAATGATGGAGAATACACTATAAACGTGTCATTATTCATCGATCAGAAAGGTAAAGTCGGAGCATTCTACTACGATGAAATAATGACTTCACGGACTAGGGATCAAAAGATCGATACCGCCATCCAGCAGAAAGTGTATGACAAACTGTGCTCGCTCCTTGTCTCATTACCTGCATTTATTCCCGCACAGCTTAACGGTGAAAGTGTACCGTCAATATACTACGATGACCTGGAGTTCGATGGCAACTTCAAAATTAAAGGCCATAAGCTGTACGATCAGTATAAATACAGAGAAAGGACACCTAAGATCTGGAGGGATTCCACCACCACCGGCAATTTCAAATTCATGCTAGGCAAATCAGGCAGCACCAGGATAACCTATGATCAGTTACTTACCGATCCGGCTTTCTACCTGAGTATTGATAACGTACACTATGATGTCGTAGGATACGACATATATATACTGCCTTATCGCCGGGACCCTCTTCGCTGGGCTACGGTAAAAACTAACAGGATACCAGGCGAACAACTGTACTACATAAAAGAATTAAAAGCAAGTAATAACCCGAAAACAAGGATTTATATCGAAGGCATACGTGTCGTAGGCCCGGATCAGAAAGAAAGAAAACTGGCTACGCAACCCGTGTATATGTGCACCCCATAACCAATACAGCAATCTATTCATCACCTTGATCCCATATTATGCGCACTATCAGTAACTACATTCAAATACGAGCAGCAGTAATTATTGTCGCTACTATTATGCTTATGGTATCCGGCAGCATCTATGCCCAGGCACCTGCCAAAGCAAAGCCGGTAATGCCCATGCTCGCTGATATCACTCCTCAGCCACCACCTGAAGGCAAAACATCAGGTGTCACAAAGGCTACTTTCGACCAGGTACTTGCCAACCCCATCGTTACAGTGCGTGGCGGGCAGGTTACAGAATTTACCATTTCCTATCTGCCGAACGACAAAGATTTTTTTGGCCCCTTTAAAACAAAAGGCGCATCACTCACCGCTAAGCAATTAGAATATCTGCGTGAATTAAAAGAAGATAATATCACCACCCGCATTTTCATAGAAGACATCCATGCGGATATCAACGGACAGGACATCAAAATCAAAAACCCCGTATTGATCACCTGTAGCCGTTAACCTTAGCCATTCTCGATATTAATTTGGTTTTTCAGTTTCATAACGTATATTTACGTTATGAAACGTAATAACACATTACATACACTCACAAAAGCGGAGGAGGAAGTAATGCATATCATCTGGCAATTGGGCCCTTGTCTTGTTCGTGATATCATCGATCAGCTTGGCGACCCTGATATGCCGCATAGCACAGTATCTTCTGTGGTCCGGATACTGGAGAAGAAAGGATTTGTAGGGCATAAGGCTTATGGAAAGACCCATGAATATTTTCCTGTAATTACTAAAGAAGAGTACGCACAGCATGGTGTAAAAAGCCTAATGGAAAAATACTTTAATGGCTCACCAAAAATGCTGGTCAGCTTCCTGGTAGAAAGTAAAGACATCAATTTGAAAGAACTGAATGACTTGATGAAGACAGCAAGCAACCCTAAAAAGAAACAGTAACCAAAAAACTCATTTCTTATGCAGCAATACCTGTTCAATATCACTGCTATATGGCTCATCAGCCTGGTATTGTTTGATCTGGTGCTTCGTAAAGAATGTAATCACAACTATACCAGGCTATACTTGTTAAGCACATTCCTATCAGGTATATTTCTGCCTTTATTTGAGTTGAAGCACACCGCTAATATATATCCAACAACAATTGAAGTGGTATTAAATAAGGTGGTAAAAGCAAAAAATACTATTTCCTCCATAGCTACGCCAGCCCCGGTAAGCCACTCTATCGATTGGATTCAGGCAATTACTTTTATCTATTATGCCGGTATCGTTATTGCTCTAATTCTGCTGATTATTGATATTATAAAGTTAGTACGCTACTATAGTACTGGCAGTAAAAGCAAACAGGATGGATGGATTGTGGTAGCTACCGGTAAGCCGCATGCACCATTTTCATTCTTCAACATACTGTTTATTAATAACAGAGAGGAATTTGAAGAAACAGAATGGGAAATGGTACTTGCGCATGAGAACAGGCATAGGCAATTATTTCATGTTGCTGACCTGCTGATACTGCAGGCTGCCAAAATAATAGTTTGGTTTCATCCTTTATTGTATGTATTTCACAAGCGTTTGACATTAGTTCATGAGTACCAGGCAGACAGTATACCAATGGAGAACAAGCAAAAATATGGCCGATTCCTAATCGAACAATCCATACTTATATCATCATCGCCCATCACAAGTGCATTTAACCGCTCACCAATCCAAAAACGACTTGTAATGATCAATAAGTGTAAGTCTCAAAAAACAAAATCTAAATTCTTAATAATGTTCCCGTTGTTGCTTTTATACTCATCTTGTTTCACAAAAACAGCAACATCAATAAATGCGGCAACTTGGCTACCATTACCAATTGAAAATACAAAGCTGTATGGAATCACACAAGGTGTATCAGGCAATATCAAATGGAATTCAAAAACACCGGAGGAAAAGAACAAAAACTATCCCGATTACTGGAATGTAAAAGCCAATGGAAATTGTGTTTACATCCCGAAGGATCAATACTTTAAAGCCTCGTTAAGTGTATCCGGTCAACATCAGGTAGCAATAATTAGTTCGATAATTAATAATAGAATAAATAGCAACTCAGACAATGTTAAGGTCACTTTTGACAACTTCATAATAAACGATAAAGGTCAAGTCATATATTATGAATGGAAGATCATTCCTTTTAACGCAAATAATAGTACTCAGAAAAACATC
>CAYZKL010000020.1:11217-15520 GCA_964478855.1 uncultured Flavipsychrobacter sp. | reverse complement strand
CACGCAAAACAGCGCCCGGTTATCGCTAGGATAAAGCCCTTACTATTGAGCATAACTTATGAACCTGTAAGGGTAAACAACGTTCCGGTTTATTATTTAGCAGGAACAATTACTTCATTAAAATAAAAAATAATATGCAGCAATATCTGTTGAATGTCACCGCAATATGGCTCATTAGCCTAGTATTGTTTGATTTGCTGCTTCGTAGAGAAAGCTATCACAACTATAACCGGCTGTACCTGTTAGGTACATTCCTGTCGGGTATATTACTTCCCTTACTTGAGTTGAAGCACACCAATAATATATATCCGGCCACAATTGAAGCACCAGTAAATAAAGTAGTGCAGGCAAAACAGAACTTTACCACCATAGTTACCCCGGTTCCTGTAAACCATTCTATCGATTGGATGCAGGCAATTACTATTATCTACTATGCTGGTATCGTATTTGCCCTGATGCTACTGATGATTGATATTATAAAGTTAGTACGCTACTATAGTACTGGCAGTAAAAGCAAACAGGATGGTTGGATTGTGGTAGCTAGTGGTAAATCACATGCTCCGTTCTCGTTCTTCAACCTGCTCTTTATTAGCAATCGTGGACAGTACACTGATGATGAATGGAATATAATTTTGCAACATGAATTAAGACATCGTAAACTCATACATTTTGCAGACCTGATGCTGATACAGACCGCCCGTATCTTACTTTGGTTTCATCCTTTGGTTTACTTTTACAACAAAAGACTATTATTGATCCATGAATATCAGGCAGATACTGTAGCAGGCAATAACGCAACCATCTATGGGAAGTTTCTTGTAGAACAATATCTGTTGCAAGGCGCACCAACAATTACACACTCTTTTAATCGTTCCACCTTAAAAAACCGGATCACTATGCTTACACGCAGATCTTCAGCAATCGCAAAAAGCAGGCAGCTAATAGTAGTGCCGCTATTATTGGTATGTATATTATGCTTCACCAAAACCGGCTATGCCCAACGGTTTGAAAGGAGAGGCGATGGTGTGTTTACAAAGGGTTACACTTTTGTAATGTCGCCCGATAAAGTGGATAGCATGACCTACATTGAACCTGAATCTGGCAGGGAAAGGTTACAGATCATAACCATGACTCCCATGCCCGTGAAATTCAACGGGGAAGATATACCTGTAGAAACAACAGATAAACTTGCTTCATTCGGCGATCCGCCAAAGAGCTTTCGCAGCTACCTGCTTATCAACATGGTCAGCGATCTCTCCAAACTTGATGACGGCACCTATACCCTTAACGTCAGTGATATACTGGTTGGCAAAGACGGAAAGGTACTTTACTTTCACTATGAGGATATGAGGCCCGGCAAACCGGGAGCAACGATCGCTCCCGCATTTCAGCAGGAGCTGTTCAGCAAGGTATGCGCCCTTACTGAGAGCGCACCTGCATTCATTCCGGGCACAGTAGGCGGTCTGCCTGTAGTCAGCTATTACGAGGAAAAAGACAATGAATTCTGGACAAAATTCAAAGTAGTAAACCACCGGCTATACGATCAGAATGCAGATAAAGAATATGTCCCGGTGCTTGGCTATGGCGAAAAACTGCATGACCCGATCCCGGGAAGCGTTGATCTTAAATCAAAGCTTGGGAATATAAGTGGTACAAACGGCACTATTGACCAGATCCTCGCTAACCCTTACATTATTGTGCCCGGTTATGAAGTGTTCACATTCAGAATATCATTCCTGACAAATGAAGGAGATTTCAGTGGGCCTTATGTTACAATGGGACCAAAACTCATGGCAGAACAAATAAACTACCTTAAAGATCTGAAAACCAAAAAGATAAAGTCAGTCAGGGTTTTCGTTGAGGAAATAACGGTCTATTATAACGATAAGGTGACAACGCTAAAGGATCCTGTTATTATTACCTGTACAAAATAAAGGCCGCCGGGTTTACCGGCAGCCTTTATAATTGTCATTAACCATTATTAGTTCTTTACAGGTAGCAAGCCGTAGTTCTTGCCATACTCCATCATCTGCTGTATAAAGTTATCAGGGTATTCGATCTTTACATCAGTAATGTCGTTGCCATTCATTACAGGTACCAGTTTCGGTTGTATAAAGCCCTTATAAGGCTTCAGGCCCAGCGTTGCATAGCGTTCCAGTATTTCTTTATGCAGCACTTTGTCCACTTTTACGCCATAGGTCTCTACCAGTGCTTTACCACTTTTAAAGTCTCCTTCCGATTTAATACGCTGTATCTCTCTCAGCAGTTGGCCAAACAGTTCACGCAGCTTATTGTAATCATTGATCTTTACGTATGTTTTACCATTCTTCTTTACAAACTCCGTTACATTGTCCTTCTTACCTTTCTCATAGGCCCAGTTCGCTATCAGTGCGCGGTTACGCATGTGCGCCTCTTCCAGCTGCTCTCCCGGTTTCAGGCGGGTAAGCTGGGTCATAAGGCCATTCATCATATAGTTGTCATAGCCGGCAAGGCCTACTTCCATTTCAGGCATCACCCCTATGTCTATCAGCTTCTTATCCAGTATAAAGTACAGGCCCACCAGGTCAGCACGCGCTTCTTCCAGGCAGCTTGCATAGTTCTTCAGCGTTTTATCGGTTGTCTCTACACCCGGGTTCAGTTTACCCGATGCATGGCCAATGCACTCGTGCATATCCGTGTGCAGGTCCGATGAAAGCGCTCCGTACTTCTTTGCACGGGCTATCACTGTATCATTAACGCCAAACTCATCTATAAGGCCGCCCTTTGCACCCATCACATTGTATGCATGCACGATGTTGGTCAGTGATACTGATTTAGAACCATGATCTTTCCTTATCCACTCAGCATTAGGCAGGTTGATACCTATCGGTGTCAGTGGTGCCGCATCTCCCGACTCCACTATTACTGTGATCGCCTTAGCAGTTATACCTTTCACGGTATCTTTCTTATGCTCTTTCATCAACGGAGAGTTATCCTCAAACCATTGCGCCTCCTTGGCTATAGCCTCTATACGCTTTGTTTCCTCCATATCTTTCAGCGATACAGTACTTTCAAAGCTTCCTTTCTTGCCTATCGCATCCAGGTACACTTCTATAAAGCCGTTTACAGCATCCAGCCTCGAGTCCTTATCATTTACCCAGGCAATACTGTAATCATCCCATACTTTCAGGTCACCCGTTTTATAGTAGTTCACCAGCAGCTCCAGCGCTTTTTTCTGTATGTCATTTTCAGCTACAGTAGCGGCTTTCTCCAGCCAGCCTATTATTTTGTCTATTGCCGGGCCATACATGCCGCCGCTCTTCCATACTTTCTCTACTATCTGCCCGTTCTCCTTGGTCAGCTTGCTGTTCAGCCCCCACGATGGTGCATTGCCTTTCGTGTCAAACTTTGCATAGAATGCTTCTACTTCCTTCTGTGTTACTCCTTCATAGAAGTTGTTAGATGATGCCACCACATTATCAATGTTCGGGCGCAGATCCACAACTTTTGGCTCAAACTTCATATCGTAAATGATCGGCTTCAGGCGGGCAAGAAAAGCATCTGTGCTTTCTCCGCTCTCTTTTGGTAGTGCCGCTGTATCAGTTGCTTTCAGCACCGATGAGAAGTACTCAAAAGAACACTCTGGTATGAATTTCTCATTGCTGTAGTGATGATGGTTGCCATTGGCAAACCAGAACCTGCTGCAATACACTTCAAATTTCTTCCAGTCTTCACTGTTCTTATCGCCTTTATAGCTGCCATACATTGTCTCAATGGTCTTACGAAGCAGGATGCCGTATTTACCCTTCTGATCATACAGTATATCGCGGCCGCAAAGTGCTGCTTCATACAGGTAGTAAGCCAGTTGTTTTTGCTTAATTGTAAGGCTCTTGAAGCCCGGCACCTGGTAGCGCAATACCTGTACATCTGCGAATGACTGTGCAGCCACTACAAAGCCGGTATCATAACCGTCTGTCCCTGCAACTGTATCAGTAGTAGTTGTAGTAGTGGTACTGGTAGTAGTAGTGCTGTTGTTGCAACTACTGCTGAATAACTGGGTGCTTATTGCCATAACCGGGATCGCCCACTTAAGGATGCTTTTATTTGTCATTATGAAATGGTATTTATTTGTTCAAAAGTAACGGAAAATGGGAAATGAATTCAATATCAAAATATGCCTATTTTTGCCCGCTATGAAAAAGACCCTCAGCCTCTCTTTTATTGTCGCAACTACCCTGTTCTCTGCATGTGCCGGCAACTCGGGAAAAGATGAAGCCAAAGCAGCACTCCCTAAGCCCGGCACCATCGTTGCAGCCGCCGAAAT
>CAYZKL010000020.1:8655-11207 GCA_964478855.1 uncultured Flavipsychrobacter sp. | reverse complement strand
TGCCTATTAAGGAAGACTCACTTAACCACTTCTCCTACTCAGTAAAGGTGATAGCTGATAGTAATGTAGCTGCCGGAGTATATGATGTAGATGCCGACTATGGGCCAAACCTTGCAACAGGCCAGTTTACCATGCCTAAGGGTGCTGAAGGCCTTGTTCCTCTTATCCGTGTTGGGTCTAAGCCATATACCTACATCATAGGCTTTAAGGTTGCCGGTGATACTACCTTCTACGAATACTTTGAAGTGAGCAGCGATGGTAAGAGTACTAAAATGCAGTACCTCAATTCATACACCTTCTGATAGCTATTCTGCAACAACCCAATAAAAGAGAAACCACCGCTTTGTGCGGTGGTTTCTGTTTTATTGAAGCTATTATTTATTATCTCACAAGGGTCACATCTCCGGTCTGCTCTACCATCTGGCCGTTACACTGGTACTTCACAAAGTAGTAGTAAACGCCCATATCCTGTGGCACACCATTGTAGGTACCATCCCACGATGTGGTATTGTTTCCTGCGTCGAAGATCGTTTGTCCCCAACGGTTAGCTATGCGGAATGCATGGAAACGCTGGAAACCTGAATTATTCGCGTAGTCGCGTATCGGGCGGAACACATCGTTCTTGCCATCCCCGTTAGGAGTGAACGCACTTGGGAACGTTACATTACAGCAGGATTTAGGTACTATAGTCATATCTGTAGTAGCTGCGCAACCATACGGATCCGTTACTTTAAGTGTAACGATGCTCGTCATTTGTTCTACCCTGCCCCATATTTCACGGGTATTCAGGTTGTTGAAGAAATGTGCAGGAGCCCACTCGTATGCATAGTTGTAGTCTGTAGCAGTAGCAATAAAGTATACGCTATCTTCTAAACACAACTGGCCGGGACGGGTAACAATGTTGAACGTTGCATCAGGTACGGTATGCACCGCAATGGTATCATACATCTCTTCTGAAACGCAACCTTCTTCTGTCCAGGCGGTAACACCTATGTAGTGACGGCCGCTATCTATCCAGCTTACCAGGAACGGCCCGCCGCTGTTAGAGTTGTGCGCAATGATGTTCACCGCATTGGATGTTGCAAATGGCTTATAGTCAATGGTCCATTTGTACTTATCAGCGCTCAGCGAATGAGAAGACAATGCCAGGCTTACTGTATCACCCATACATACATCAGTACGTGATGCAGGTATCGCTATAGGTTGTGGTACTACCTTGATACGGATAGTATCATCCCCGAAGCATTTACCATTATTATTGGTTACATGCAGGAATATATAGTTATTGGCCTGTGTAGAATCAAAGCGGATACGAACTGAATCACTTGTGGCGAATGACATGAAAGTGAAATTAGCACCTTCCGGTAATGTCCACAGGTAATCAGGTGCAGTAAGTGCAGGGCCTTTATACTTGAGGGTTATCGAATCGAACTGGCACACCCAGGGTTGTGAAGCAGCGATCTCAAATTCAGGTTTATAAACAGTGGTCACCTTTACCGTAGCACTATCACTGGTACAGCCTCTTACGCTCTGCGTAACATGCCAAGTGATACCAACAGGGTAATCAGGGTTGTTGGTCTTCGGAACCGGAGTTGAGTCGATCCTGATACCACCTATATACCAGAGCAGATGGCCACCTACAGTGCTGTCAAGTATCTGTACATTAAGCGGTGTGGCATCCGAGAACTGGCAATAAGAAGTATCGGAAGTAACCGGAGGCTCGGGTTTAGGTATGATGTGGATTGTATCCAGCGCCATGTTACTTACGCAACCATGCACGGTAGTTTCTGTAACAAAATAACTATCGATCTTAGCTGTATCTGTCTGCGGATAAGGAATACCGGTGATCAGGATACTGGTATCATATGGGCCATACCATGTAAGGTATCCACCTACAGTACTTGTAGCTGCAGATACTATATGTGATGGCCAGAACTGGCAGTAACGATCCCATGTAGGAACAGGAGGTGCCGGCTTAGGATGAACAGTTACAGTAAATGGAGTACGAGGGCTTTCGCAACCTGAATCCAAAGTGCTGATGTAGAAATTGTAAGTACCCGCAACATTCAGATTAGGGAACAGCGGGCCCGGTACACCAACGCCACCGGTAGGTACCGTGTACCATACAGCAACACCGGTAGGTGTGGTATGCGTAACCGCCAGAGTATCAAGCGGACCAATGTATTGGCAATACTCTAATCGTCCCGTGACCGTAGGTGGGAAACCGAATATAGTTGCATATACCGAGGCTGTGTCCTTACACCCGTACTGATTTGTGATCTTGACCTCATACATGCCTTTATCAGCCACTGTAAACGGCCTGGTAGGGCTTTGTAATGTAGATGTAAATCCTGTAGGGCCTGTCCATCTGAATGTGTCTGTAGCCCCGCCCGGAGTTGCTGATAAAGTAAGAATATCAGGCACACCCGTGGCATGGCAGATAGGAGCATTTGTAATAATAGAGATAATCGGCTTAGGATTGATCTGTACATTTATAGTATCGGTATCAGAACCAATTCCTTTAAATTTGATACACACATAATCACCGGTAT
>CAYZKL010000020.1:8178-8514 GCA_964478855.1 uncultured Flavipsychrobacter sp. | reverse complement strand
GCTGTAGTGTCACCCATAAAATCCAGCTTCAGCGTATCGCCCCAGCATGGACGGTTGGATGTAGCGATATTACAGGTCTTTACTGTCAGGTACATTACCCTGTGATTACATGAATACATATTGCTGGCACTATCTGTACCTGTAATTGTATAGGTGATCATAGGAGGCAGTATAGTGCTGTTGATGAGTACATGCGTACCTGTAGTAGCAGAGAGGCCGGTAGATGGAGACCATGTCCAGTCACTCCATGTCCAGCATTTATCTTCCGCATTAATGATATCTACCGGCAATATGGTCATACCCGGTACTGAGCACATATCAAACGTATCGAAGGTT
>CAYZKL010000020.1:0-8116 GCA_964478855.1 uncultured Flavipsychrobacter sp. | reverse complement strand
CGGGCCGATAGGCGGAGCATAAACACCATTTACAACAAGGCCGGGTTCAGGGAATGCACTGTCAATACCATTTACACCATTGAATATATAAGCATAAGAAATTACAGCACTATCACCTGGTGCTATCGTACCAAGATTGTAAACAAGTGCAATACCTATATCGCCCGGATCATTAACACCCACAGCATAAGATGCAGGAGTGTAGGTCTGGTTCCACAGAGCACTGATATCCTGGGTAACTGTCAAAGGCCAGAAGTCATATACAAGAGCCACTGCACGGCAATCTTTTGTGCCGAGTCCTAATGTTGGCAAAGTGGTACTTCCACCTGTACCGGTCACCTCAACCCTATGATCTGCATCATTCTGAAAGTTCACCATATTATTGGTAAAGAATGAACCTCCCGGCCATGTTACATCATTATCAGGGTCAGTAGACCTCATGTAATAAACATTGGATACCGGGCCTGCCGATGTATTCCAGAAATAAGTAGTTACCACAACCCATGATGCCAATGTATCCACGCGTGTTTCCTGCCTCATAGCAAGGCCTGTTGCTGTCCCTGTCCAGGTTCCTGTTGCACGGCCACCTACGTTGCTATAGCCGGTATTAGCACCCGTTAAACCGGTACCGGTACCACCTGCAGCGTAACCACCCGGCCAGAAAGCCTGGTCTCTGCCGGTACCTACCTGCAGTTCCCAACCTTCAAACGGATAACCGGGATAGGTATAATCACCCATAAACTCAGGAAGACCTACACACCATCCGTCATGTCCGTAATCATAAGTTTCAGCCAGATTGCCACCTGATACAGGGCAACCGACACCGCCTAGGTGCGGATGATAGCTTGGCGGTATTGCTGTAGCACTCGTACCGAATGCGGCATTATTCATACAACCAATTTCAAGCCATCTGCCTTGTATATATACCTCAACATTAGGGGCGGCACCTACCATTTGCGCCAGCACACTATTTGTACCGGACAATGACAAAAAAGCAACAATAAAAAATAAGTAGTATTTCTTCATATCAATAGAATATTATTACTTCCTGAGAAAGTTGTTCATTTATTTTTAATAAACGAGTTTAAATATACCTAAAACTTTTTAAAGATAAAAATTTTAACTGCTTGACTGCAGAAAATACAAATTATACCATATGCAGCATGGGTTAGACAGCCCGAAACTGCAAATTGGTTGGTATTCATCTATATAAAAAAAAGATTAATGAATATTATGTTATTCAGGCCTTTTCACCTGCTTTTTATACAGGGGAACTGTAGAACAAGGCTCTCCGTACATTAAAGACTTAGCTACCGGTAATAACCTGGCAGTTACCGCCAGGTATGCGGCATCCGGAATCGGGGTATCGCCGCAGCCCTTTATCACTACCCGCTTATCTGCATATTCCGCAATATCTATACCGGCGATCTGGTCATTGACCAGCTTATTGGTCAGTTCGGCCTCTGTGCCGTAGTAAACTGAAGCTGCTACCGGTTGCAGGTAAACAGCTGCAAGCATGTATGCCCATACAGGAATAATTGCATCGACACTGCAAAAGACAGCAACCTGCTTTCCGGCAAAGGTGGTCCAGTCATATGCCTGCAAAGCTGTGCGGTAGTCTTTTTCACGCAGGATCATCTCCCTGAACAAAAAAGGCTTAAGATCGAAAGCTGCAATGTTACCGACCTGCACATAGGGCGCAAGGTCAAGGGTGATGATGCCACTCTCCGCTACTTTGTTTACTATCGTTTCCATGTATGAATGCTTGTATTGCAAAATTACGCTAATAAGCCTTAGCAGGAACCAATGGAATAGCTGTATAAGATAAAGTAATAGCTGCCCTGTGGGCTATACTACTTAGCCGGATCAGTATGTTTCGTACTGGAAATTGTACACATAATCCACCTTGGCATTGAGTATGCTCTTTACCTTGGCGGTAAACTGGGTGATCTTGCTTTCAGCATCAATGGCATACGTAACATTGGTACTATCTACAGGAGAGTAAACAGACTTGATGATGTGCGTATTCTGATAGATGTTGGTGCCGTACATGGTAAATGAGCCGATCTGTAAGAAATCACCTATCCTGTTGAGCTGGTCAGGCCAAACCCCAAAATCAAGCGCATAGCTGTTGCCACCGCTATATGATCCTGTATCAAAATTATTCAAACCATCCTTTACATACACGGTAACAGCACCGCCGGCATAGCCATTAAATACATCTGAATTACCGCTGATACCCGTATGGGTAACAGCTGCAGCCGGAGCGCCTAAAGTACCGTAATAGTCCCAAACGATGTCATAAGGAGCAGTAAGGCCGGTAAAGGTAGCGGTCAGTTTTTTGTCGTTATACGCTCGCAGAAAATCGCTGTTGTTTGATGTATAGACGATCTCATTTTTTATAGCTACACCGGTAAATACACCCAGGTAGTTAGTATCACGATTGGTCTGTGAATGCTTGGCCAGCAACCTGCCATAATAAGTGAAGTTGTTGACAGCACCCGCTGTAATGGCCGTGGTAATAAGCCCCTGCGAGTTGCGCACAAAAGTATCGTACTGAAAAACAAGAGATGGATCTACAGCAGATTTATAGACCTTAAAAATAGAATCGTTGGAATAGGTGAAGTAAATGTTCTGGTTGCCCCACTTGTTGTTAGAATCGTTAGTGCTGTATATGATCTGGGTAACCCTGTTAGAGCCATCGTAGAAAAACCTGTAGTTATCGGTAGTAATAGGCTGTGTGATACCCGGTGTCCTGTTCACAGAATAACTTAATAACCTGTAATTGCCCGGTGTAGGTTTGGTAGGGTGTACAATTTTTTTACACGATGAGCCAATAAGAACTGTAGCGATAATAATGGCAGCAAAGCGTTGTAAAAATATATTTTTCATACAGGTATCTTTAAACATTTGTCCCAAAAATAGTAAATACACTTCAATAAGCAATAGGCAAACACATTATATATAAGCGCCCTATCTGGTGCTTAATCAATGGTAATGATCCTTTTGCCCTTACCGGGTCATTACTTTACAATATCCTCCACGGGCAACTGCGGCTCAGCCCCCGGCTCAATAACAGGATTGAAGCTGTTAACTAGATCTATCAGCAAAGCCGCAACACGATCTATATTGTAGAGCGATACCGCCCTTGCCTTGTCATACACATCATGATAATGCCCGTCGCCACCGTTGGAATATATAAAGACGGAAGGTACACCCGCTTTAGAAAAATGATAATGGTCGCTGTTGGCAGCATTATCTCTTAGTTTTATGTACGGTAAATATTCTTTCCGCAGGTTTATCTGCTTCAGCGTATCCACCAGTTCCTGGTTTTTGAGTGCATTCACAATAGTGATGCCGTTCTTGGCATCGCCCATTATATCCAGGTTTACCAGGTATTTGATGTTGGTGACCGAAACCGTAGGCTGGTACAGGTAAAACTCAGACCCCATAAGCCCTGCCTCCTCACCTGCAAATGCTATGAACAGCATGGTATATTTATGCGGATGCTTTGCAAAATAGTCGGCCAGGTACAGCATCATGGCAGTACCCGATGCGTTGTCGCTGGCACCGGGGAATACGGCATGCACACTATCCCCCATATGCCCCAGGTGATCGTAATGGGCGGTAAACACCAGGAAGGAATCCTGCTCATCGCCGGGTAGTATGCCCAGGATGTTGTCGTTATGATACCTGGTTATAAACTCATTCTGCACATTAACCCCTATGTTCTTGAACTTCTTAGGTATCAGCCCTTCCCGCACATAAAACACAGTGGCATCATTTACCTCGCGGCTTACCGACCATGTCAGCTTCTTTTCTTCAGGTATGATGTAGCAGCCCTTAGGTAGCTCTGCCGCAAATGCACTTTTAGGTATATCTAAAACATCTTTGCAGAACAGGTCCACATTTTTAAGTACATAGGCATGTGTACTGTCAAACTTGGCCAGTTGTTTTGCCCAGTCTGCCGTATCATGTATGCGGGCCAGGTCCACTTTTTTTATCTTCAGCCCCTTGCCGTTAGTATCTGTCACAAACGACGGGCTTCCCGGATCTATCAGGAAATCCTCTCCCGGTATCAGTGCGTCATCACCATTAAAGCTCAGTACCATCTGCCCCGGAAAAGTATTGACCGAAAATGCAAACCCCTGTGCATAGGTGCTGTCCCTGTTGCCCGGCCGCAGGCCCAGCTTACGGAATTTTGTCTGCAGGTATTTTGCGGCATAGCCCACACCATTCTTTACATATCCCCTGCCATGAAAAGGCTCACCCGTCATGTTTATGATCTCCTGTGCCAGGAAATCCTTTACGGTCACCTCCCTTTTAGGTGGTGCCTTTTTCTTTACCGGCGCTGCGGGATCAGCATCCTGTGCTACAGCACTGAAGGATACGAGGAGGACAAGCAGTACATAAGAGAAAAATAATTTCATAACCGCCGATATAATTGCAATAACAAAGAATGAAATTTTACGCTGCAAAATACTCACTTTAATTGAAAGATTTTACGCTCCTGTATTTTAGCATATTAGTTCCTATGCACTATTCCTATCTTTTTGGTTACACGTATACCACTGCCATACGCAAATAAAAAATATTTACTATTTTTAATCATGGGTATCGACTACAGTTTGGAGTAGTTTGCTATAAACAAATAAAACGCATTCTTCTGGAAAGTAATGCTGTGAACGAGTTAAAGAAACTAATTATAAAGGTGACTCCAAAATTATTATAACTAAATGAGATACATCCTCGCTATAATATTTTTAACTTCTATACTATCCTGCGGGGAAAAAAGAACAGTTATATCGAAATCGCAACTACCGAAGTTGAACGATACCTTCTATTACATCGGAAAAACTCATTATAGTTGTCCTCATATTGACTTTGATACTACAACGATTGATAGTGCTATGCTGATTCGTTTTCATGAAGATTCAGTAGTCTATTATTTCAACATGCATCAATTTATGAATTCCAGTCATGAATTAGACCTCGCTATGCCCAGCATCAAAGCGCTCACTACATATAACATTCACAACAAAAGATACATAAATAGATATAAATCCGAGTATTTATTAGCACACGATCAAATTTCTTCCATTACAGCCAGTTCAATCGTTTTCATATTTGATAATAATTTTTTAAAAAGCAATGCAATCCAAAAAACGGAATTTCAAGGGGAAAAATATAGATAGTCCCCGCTGTGCCGGATTTGCAATCCGGTACCAAATGGTTGCGGATTTGTAATCCGCATTTATATACAGCCCTCGCTCGTACTCGTTTGCAACGAGTATGCCACGTTACAGTATTTTTACTCTCTGCCAGGGCTTATACCAAACCCGGCGACACAAAGGTGATATTAAATGATGAATTCAAAGATGCAGTATCGCGACAATATTGGGGTGGTTTAACGACTGCACGCTCACCGAAGTTCATGAGACATAAAAACAAGGCCACGGTAAATAATGCTATACTACTTTCGGCTACCTGATGGTACATGCTTTACCGTTCATGAACTCAAACCCGTCGTTCGTGAATTGCACCATGGACTTTAGCGGCAGTGCCCGTAGCTTCGCCCAAAATGTAATTTATATGAAATACGTATTGTACACATTGCTTGCAGCTTCGATAAGCATAGCCGGCTGCCGCAAAAGCGAGAAAGCATTACCCGCATCTCCCACCATCAGCGAGACCATTAATGATTGCAGGGCACTTATAAATGGCGCCAATAAAAAATCAGCTACCGGGCTGGAAATGGATTACGACCTGGTGATAAAAGAGGTGTCGAAAAATAAGTACAAGGTAAAGCTGAAAATGAACGGCTTGACATTGAATGGCAAAAAAGTGTCTGAATACAAACCGGATGGCTACAGCTCAGTGGTAGTAGCCTTAAACAGTACTAAAGAGAAACCGGAGCAGATCGCAATGTTAGATCTGTCAGAAGAGAAGCAGAATTCTAACATCTTCGTATCCAAAGAGTTTGAGTACATTGGCGAGCTTGATTACGAGCTTGTTGATGCGTCAATAAAAATGGCCATAAACGGAGGCACTGTCAGCATTTCGGATATAATAAAGGTCAACCTTGCCGGGTTTGTTATTACAGTGAACCAAGACAATAAGAACATAGGCAATGGACAAT
Organism: uncultured Flavipsychrobacter sp.; assembly: GCA_964478855.1. Classification (GTDB taxonomy): domain Bacteria; phylum Bacteroidota; class Bacteroidia; order Chitinophagales; family Chitinophagaceae; genus Nemorincola. The sequence continues at coordinate 1,977 of CAYZKL010000020.1, read as the reverse complement.
GTTGGTTTGAATTTACAAACACAGGTAACGAGCCCAAGATATCTTTCACAACTTTCGCATTATTGTTTGCCAATGTGAAAGGCGAGGGCAAGTGCTCCGTTAGTGATGACGGTACCTTCTTCGTGCTTCCTTCAGGAAATACAGAAATACAGGATCCTGCAATTGCCAGGGTGCACCTTGAAAAAACCGGCAAAGACGAATTTGGCTATATGACCGTAACGATAAAAGGAGATCCTGCACATACAGTAAGCTCTGTAACTTACCAGCAGCCATCTGTATCGGCAAATGATCCCAAAGATCCGAAAGCGATGATCGTGTACCCTGTAATGAAATTCGAGCTAACGCATTTTAACCAGAAGACTGGCGTACTGCGCTTCCAAAGCACACAAACATGGAAGGATGTGTACGGCAAAGGGAAGAATTCTCCTTTGTACGATGCCAAAGGCCTGGATGTTGAAACGGCGTTGTATGCAGGAGGGCACTAGTTGCTTTTCGGGACCGATAAGCTAAAGGAGGCTGTCTTAAAAGGGCAGCCTCCTTTATTATTTTTTCAGTGCTTTTTCATACCTGGTGATCCAGTCCTTCGGTATCATCTTAGCAGCCAGTTCGCCGATCAGTTGGTACGGGATATCCCATATACTTGAACCGGATGCAACTCTTGCCCATATCCAGCTTACCCCCTTTTGGCGCAAGTGTTTTTCACTTGTGTCTAAACAGCAGCAAGTGTTTTCCACTTGCGGGAAAACACTACACTATCCGCACAAAAAACTTATCCACCTGATTTTTTCGCCACGCATCCCGCGCCCCTGCTGCCATTCATCACTTTACAGCACACCTTTTGTGGTTATCTTTTACAATTGCTTATTCCTCGTTTCGGTATTTTTACCTCGTAAAAACATCCGGGCGTGGCGGTTGTGCATTAGTTTTTTCGCTCCACCACCTCATTTTGTTCGCCAAACAAAAAACACAAACCTGCTTTATCCACAACGAGGAAATCATCACGATAGCACGGGCCCGTTATCAAACTAATACTCTTATTAGCACTGAGATTCTGGTTATTCTTAAATTCTGACCATTCTGATTCAGACAATAGGCTCTCACCTTTATGGGGTGACCCCATATGGGGCCACCCTCACCCCAAACTACAATTGATAATCAACAACTTAGATGAATGGGGTGAGCGAAAAAACAAAAATGGGGTGACCAATGTTGAAAATCACACCCCATTTTCGACATAAGGTAAGCGACATGTTGAAAATCACACCCCATTTTCGACATAATCCCGATAGCTCGGGATTGTCCAAACTAATACTCTTATTAGCACTAAGATTCTGGTTATTCTTAAACCTGCCTGCCGGTAGGCAGGTTCTGACCGTAGTGAGCTTGCCGAACTACTGATTCAGACAATAGGCACTCCGCCCTCACCTTAGGGTCACCCCATATGGGGCCACCCTCACCCCAAACTACAATTGATAATCAACAACTTAGATGAATGGGGTGAGCGAAAAAACAAAAATGGGGTGACCAATGTTGAAAATCACACCCCATTTTCGACATAAGGTAAGCGACATGTTGAAAATCACACCCCATTTTCGACATAATCCCGATAGCTCGGGATTGTCCAAACTAATACTCTTATTAGCACTAAGATTCTGGTTATTCTTAAACCTGCCTGCCGGTAGGCAGGTTCTGACCGTAGTGAGCTTGCCGAACTACTGATTCAGACAATAGGCACTCCGCCCTCACCTTAGGGTCACCCCATATGGGGCCACCCTCACCCCAAACTACAATTGATAATCAACGATTTAGATAAATGGGGTGAGCGAAGAAAACAAAAATGGGGTGACCAATGTTGAAAATCACACCCCATTTTCGACATATCCTAAAACCTGAATTTACCATAACTTGCAACCCCTAAAAATTCGACTTACGACTTACGACTTACGACTTACGACTTACGACTTACGACTTACGACT
>CAYZKL010000019.1:33868-47064 GCA_964478855.1 uncultured Flavipsychrobacter sp. | reverse complement strand
GGTCGACCGTAACCTCCAGCCTGTCCGTCTGCATAAACGGATAACCAAGCGCTACAAAACCATCACCTATATATTTACCGGTGGCCTTTATCCCGAATACCTTACTGTCTTTTCCGATTGCAAAGATTGCTGCGCCATCCGCTCTTGATGATTCACGGCTTGTGAAGATGCTGCCCGGTATAGGCACTACAGCGTCTTTTATTTCATTAGAACGAATATCCCTGCTGAATAGTGAGCCGGCCATCTCTCCTCTTATATATACCTTCTTCGACAGCATGGCTTTGTAATCAAGCGACAACATCAACCCGTTAGCAGGCCGTGTATATACAGGGTTCGATGTGATGCTGGTTATATCGTCTATCGCATATCCGCCTATCAGGTAGCAGTGAGATGCCTCCTCCTTACCAAACCCTATCTTACCTGAATACAGCGTTCTTTTATATGCGCCTGCTATTCTCCTCAAGGTATCTTCCTCTATGGCCTGCCTTGATGTACCACCAAAGAACTCGAACCGGAATTTTCCCGGATCCAGGCGAATGCCTGCACCAAATACCATCTGGTCGCCAAAACTCAGGTCTGAGTAGCGTGAGTTCTGCGAACCAAGCAGCAGTTGTACCCATTTATACTTAGGTGCTATACCTACCTGGTTCATCGGGTTGCGCATAAACTGGCCCAAATTTTTAAAATCAGGAGCAGGAGTTACTAGGCTGGTGTTCTGCGGACTTACGTTTACAACAATTGGCAATGAGAATTGGCCATATGATATAGTAGGGTTGCAAACAAGTCGGTACAACTCAGATGGCCTCCTTGCCATGATCGACGAATCTGAATTCATTCTGTAGAAGTCTGCGTAAAGCCCCATAGTGCCTGTGACCTTGAATTTGTTTTTCGCAGAGGTACACAGCGGAGCCATAATTATTAAAACGGACAGGCTGATTAAGTAGCGCATAAGCATGATTTTTTGTGTTTGTGATTACTGCACAAAGGTTGGAGAACGGGAGGCCCTGTAACAGAGTGAACAAACGGCTTTTTGCCTGTTATCTGACGGTAAATTCAGTACCGTTAAATGACGGTAACAGCGAGAGGTTTAGCCGTTGAATAACGGATTTTGATTTTGGGAGCTGATGCCATAAACAATTGATTAACAATAGATACAGCGGAGAACAGTAAAATAAATTAAAAATTTTATTTATATTGTATCACGATGCTGTATTTAATGCAGGTACTTTTATCCGATAATTATTTGTTCACTCTTAAAATTCAAAAAAATGGACTTCAAAAAATGGCTCATTTTCTCAAATCTGCTCACAATTACAGCATTGGTCTATGTATTGGTGGCAAAACCATCGGGTACCCAGGTTCCCGGCAATGAAACAGGCTCCGCAACGGCAACACCGGTGACGCCCGTGACTCCTGTAAATGGCGGCACAGGCCAATCAGGTAGTCCCTGCTCTGTTCCCGTTTATACGGCTACTGCAGATTTTGAAATACCAACAGACCTTGCAAAAAGGATGGTCACTAAATACAGTATAGACCATTGGCAAACATTATATAATGCCACGTCCGCCACGCCTGGAAACAGGTATGTTGATTCACGCTCTGTATGGTTTAGTTTATCGAAACTGCAAGGGTTTATAGACTATGTAAAACTTAAAGCAGGATCAAGCCCATTGTCAGCAGGTGGTTGCTGCGGCGATCTGGGTATCCGGTTTTATTTTGCTGAATATGATAATTACTTAACCACCGCTTTCGGACTCGGCGAAACCATAGGCGGCTACAACAACTATGAAAATAAAAAAACGTTACTATTGGTACCTACATTTAAGTGGACCAATCAGACCAATCATGACTTTAATCCCTTAAATACCACTCAGCCACTTCAATTTGGGTGCAATATGATAGATACACCCGGATGGCCGGGGGGTGGTACTATGCTTGCGATGACCATGAACCATGGTGGAATATGCCCTCCGCCATGGCCTGTCATTCAAAATGTAACGACCAATTGCTCGAACAATAATTACCTGACAAGTGGTGCAGATTTCATGTTGCAAAAGATCGACCAGGATCCGCAGGTCAGGTCGTTTATACTCTCGCTGCCGTCTTCAGGTTCTGGTCAGGGTGGTTGTAACGATTAACCGAGGCAAAGAAATATCATGATCGAACAAGTGAAAATACTCCTTTATATCATGGAAGCTGTGGCCTGCTTCACTGCTTTCATGTATATAAGGAAGCTGAGACAAACTCCGTGGATATACTTCGCCGTGTACCTCGCATCGATAGTAGTGTGTGAGGTAGTCGGAAACATGCTTACACGGAACAATATGAGGGCTGCCAACTATCACTTCTATGGCTACTTTGTGGTGCCGCTCGAGTTCCTGTTCTTCTTCTGGTTATTTTATAAAACATACACAGGCAAGAAATATAAATGGTTACCTATGGCATGCACCGTTCTCTACATTATCAGCTGGCTGCTCGACAATCTATGGCTCAATCGTTATGAATTTTCATTCCAGTCCGTCTCTTATACAGTCGGCAACCTATTGTTGCTGCTACTCATACTCCGCTACTTCATTCAGCTGGTCACATCAGAAGCTATACTGAATTTCAAGCGGGACATGTTATTCTGGATCAGTGCAGGTTTATTGATATTCTACCTGGGCTCATTCCCTTTTTACGGCTTGCAAAACACCATGGCACACAAATACCACGAACTATATACCTATGCATCATATATTACCTATCTTCTGGATAGTTTAATGTATCTTATGTTCACATTCAGCTTTATATGGGGCAAACCGAATATAAAATCTTCATCATCTTAGCCACCGTTATCTGGTTGGTTTTTATTAACGGCATATTCATTTTTGTTTTCCAATACAGGAAACGGAAAGTACTTTATGACAAAGAAAAGCAAATGATCAGCGCACAACATGCCAGCGAACTGCTGAACAAGCAACTGGAAATACAGCAACAAACCATGCAGGATATAGGCCGCGAGATACATGATAATGTAGGACAACGCCTTACCCTCGCCTCTATATATGCCAACCACCTTGCGTACGATAACCAGTATCCCGGTATCAGGGAGCGGGTGGCGGAAGTAGGCAAAATAATCAACGAATCGCTTGCAGAGCTGAGGAGCCTGTCCAAAAGCCTGACCAACTCTGATACCGATCCGATAGACCTGAAGGAACTGGTGCAAAATGAATGTAACAGGGTGAACGGTTTGAATACCTGCCTTGCTACCTGCCATTTCACCAATGCGTCGTTCAGTATATCCACGCTTTGCAAGAACTTCATCGTGCGCATAATACAGGAGTTTATACAGAACAGCCTGAAGCACTCGACCTGCAACAACATCACCCTGGACCTGAACTATACCGATAAAGGGCTGACCATTACCGCTGCCGATGATGGCGTGGGATTCAGGATCGATGATAATACTGCTGGCAGGGAAAAAGGTATCGGCCTTTCGAATATAAAGAAAAGAGCCGACCTGCTGGGGGCCGATCTGTCCATAACCAGCGAACCGAACAAAGGTGTTACCATGACCATTTTTATACCGATCAATAAGCTCAATACCGACTAACATGGAGTACACGATAGCCATTGTTGACGACCATATACTGATAGCAAAAGCGATCAGCGGCATCATAGATAATTTCAGCAAATACACAGTGCTGTATGAGGCCGAGCACGGCAAGGCACTGATGGACAAATTCAGATCCGCTAAAAACATACCCGACATAGTACTGGTAGATATTTCGATGCCCGTGATGGATGGATTTGAAACTGCTAAATGGCTCAGGGAAAATCATCCTGAAGTACTGGTGATGGCACTATCTATGCAGGACGATGATATGTCGCTGATCAAAATGATCAAATCGGGGGCAAAGGGCTACCTGCTGAAAAATATACACCCGGCTGAGCTTGAAAAAGCTTTGGACTCACTGGTGACCAAGGGTTACTATTATCCCGACTGGGCTGCTAGCAAAGTATTTCAGAGCCTGGCCGGTGGAGACAACACCAGGGAGGCAACGGGTATCGCATTCACAGAGCGTGAGTTGGAACTATTGAAGTACTGCTGCACTGAACTGACCTATAAAGAGATAGGTGAAAAAATGTGCTGCAGCAGCCGTACCGTGGAAGGCTACCGTGATTCCCTGTTCCTGAAGCTGGGATTAAAGACACGCGTGGGTCTGGTGATGTATGCCATAAAAAGCGGACACTATGTCCTATAGAAGTTTTTAATAGTCATACGCGTATTCCAAAATAATTATAGAATCATGAGATTGGAGTTCGTTTGGGAGTTTCACTTGCTTGACGTAACTGGAAGCTTAAGTCAGATCCATTAATGAATCTATAAAGGCAATTAAAAAAATATACAAAAAAACTATGATGATAAATAGCTGAGTTGTATATTTATTAATTAATAAACCCAATCATCTATGAAGTATATTAAATTATTACTTCTTTCCTTTCTGCTTCCTATATATGCCGCAAACGGACAAATTGCCAATTTTACAGCAGACACTTCAGAAGGCTGCGCGCCACTTATCGTTCATTTCACCAACACATCAACCGGAGCCACACATTATGCATGGGACCTGGGTAATGGTGTCACTTCGCCACTAAGAAATCCCTCCACCAGTTATATTGTTGCAGGCACTTATACAGTCACACTTACTGCATATAATGGCGGCTCTTCCAATGTCAAGAGGATGATCATCATTATAGACTCCACACCTGCGGTCAGTTTTACAGTTAACGATACTACTGTGTGCCCGGGCATACCTGTAACATTTACCAATACCAGCAGGGGAAGAACCTCGGGGCCCATTACGAGCTTATGGAATTTTGGTGATGGCACATCCAGCCCCGTTACATCTCCCGCGCACGCATTCAGCACCCCGGGCTACTTTAATGTTACCCTTTCTGTAACAAACGGCAAGGGATGCAAAAGCATATACACACGTCCGGCATATGTATATGTTTACACTCCTGCTAAGCCCGACTTTACTGTTAACAGCCAGTATTTTTGCGATATTCCCGGCCATGCCATATTCATCAATGGTACAACAGGTACACCGGTCGTCAGCTACAAATGGAGATTCGGAGACGGAGACACATCAACAGCAATAAACCCCGTACACAATTATACTGCCGTAGGCACATACCATGTAACATTAAGGACTACCGACAGCAATTATTGTACAGATAGTCTCCGGCGACTGTCCTATATATCTGCCGGTACACTCATAGCCCGCTACACAGGTGTTGATACCACCTGTGTAAACGCTCCAGTAAAATTTACCAACACCAGTACAACTTATACATCAAGCAAATGGCTCTTTGGTGATGGGGACAGCACTTTCACAGACACTACGGCCTGGCATAGCTATAAAGATACCGGGCGTTATACTGTTACCTTGGTCGTTTATGATGGCATGTGCTACGATACTTTTTCACGTAAAATTGTTATCGTCACGGGACCAAAAGTTACCATTACAAGATCACCCATCAATCCTTGCCCAGCAAATTCCAACATTACCTATTCAACAATTCCTGCTGCCGCAACCACTACCTGGTCATTCGACGACGGAACGACCAAAACAGGTAGTCCTGTCACACATAACTACACTGATAATGGACTTCATATTGTCACCATGACGGCGGCTAACAAATGGGGGTGTTCCACCAATGCTGCAGATACTGTGTTACAACGCGATCTGTTTACTCGCATTTCAGTAGATTCTTCCGGCGGTTGTATCCCTCACACAACAGGATTTCGCGTTAAGCCATATACCTATCTTCCCGACTCCCTGAGAAGGCCCCGTAATTACCCGTTTGGTATTGCATCATATACATGGAAATTCGGAGATGGTTCGCCGTCAACGACCGATGCTACCCCAACCCATACTTATACCGCAGTTGGCAATTATAAAGCAACCGCAACAATAATAACCGGCAATGGATGTACTGTAACGGACTCTGTAACGATAAGTGTTGGCATACCCACTGTAGCTACCTATTCAGTAGCACCTGCACATGTGTGCACAGATGTCCCGATACTATTCACCGTAACAAATCCAGGTACGGCCACTTTATATATCTGGGAATGGGGAGCTGGATTATTCGACACAACTTCTCAAATAACTTTCTCCCATCCTTTTCCGGTTCCGGGCACTTTTGCCGCTACGATGATACCATATCACAATGGATGCCGTGGCACCCCATACACGAGCAGCACTACTGTTCTTATCGATTCACCGATGGCGCGCTTCCATGCATACTTTCCGTGCACGCCTCCGCTCACAAATATTTCCTTCAACAACCTGGCTCTGGGCTCCGACAGTCATTTATGGATGTTCGGAGACGGGACTACATCTGCCGCAGCAAACCCCACACATAATTATCCGGCGATCTCAAATTATGTGGCACGATTAGCTACCTACAACAGAGCCAGCGGATGTCGTGATACCGTTGCTATGGATATTGAAATTGTAGACCTAAAAACAGACATCAGTGCCGATGACTCAACAATATGCAAAGGTGAATCTGTGGTATTTTCTCCAATAGTAAGCGGTGGAGCGGTACATCGGAATATATGGATAGTAGATGGCACCTTCATATTTGATTCTGCATGGTACATGCACACATTTAACTACGGCGGATTCTATACCGTGGAGCTAAGAACAATGAATCAACATAACTGCTGGAACACCGTAACTAAAACCAATTTTATAACCGTAGGCAACCCTATCGCAAAGTTCAGTGCGCCGAATCCCGGCGGTTGCGTACCGGCAACTTACAATTTTACAGACAGAAGCACCGACCTGTCCGGACTCACCTTCACGAATTATGAGTGGACTTTTGGCGATGGCACTGCAGTTTCTTCATCGTCACCAACGGTATCTTATACCTATTATGCATCGGGAATGTACGATGTTCAGGAAATCGTTACAGACAACATTGGGTGTAAGGATACGCTGGCCAAAACGTCGTTTGTAAACGTCTCCAACCCTGATGCGCTGTTTACAACCAGCACAAGGCATGTATGCTTTGGCGATTCTGTTCATTTCACGCGCTTGTATCCCGGAATGATCGGTTCAACATGGTTTTTTGGAGACGGCACCAGCTCAACACTTGCTTCTCCGTCGCATTATTACGCAACTAAAGGCAACTATACTATAACCCATATCGTTACTGATCTGTCAGGCTGTGCAGACACCGTTCAGTTTATCAATTACCTCACGGTTACACGCCCCAAGGCTTCATTTACCATGAGCGATACATTCGCAGTATGCCCGCCCCTTTCTGTCAATTTTACTAATACAAGTATCGATGCCGCAACCTACAAGTGGAACTTCGGAGACAGCAATACCTCTGTAGCTTCGTCGCCGACTAATGTATACACTTTTCCGGGCTATTTTAAAGCCCGCCTGGTAACGATCGACACCAATGGATGCACAGATACAGCAAGCGCCCATGCACTTGTTTTCGGCATCAAAGGAACATTTACATACGCTCCCATAGCCGGATGCGCACCGCTTCGGGTAAATTTCACCTCCGGCCATACAAATGCGGTAAGCATTGTATGGGATTATGCGGATGGTGTTACCAGCACACCATCGTTGGCATTGACTGCTTCACATGTATATTCTTTATCAGGCACTTATCTTCCAAAACTGGTGCTGACAGACAGTAACGGATGCCAGACCGCTACTCCGGGCATCGACTCTATAAAGGTGGAAATGATCAATACCGGTTTCATAATGGAGCCCGATCATTTATGCAAAGATTCTTTGTTTGGCTGCTTAGATACTTCCGGTAGCTACATGTCTACTATTACAAGCCGGTTATGGACGTTTAACGGCGACACCAGCTCATCCATATCTCCGTGGTTCATTGCCGATACTGAAGGCACCTTCCTGGTTACATTACGATTAACGGACGACTGGGGCTGTATGGGTACTGCCTCTAAGTTACTTCATGTATATGGTATGCCATATGCCGGCACCATAACGGGGGACGCCGGCTTATGCAAGGGTGCAACAATAACTTTGTCCGATTCAGTTCAGGGTGGCACATGGACTTCTTTACTTACCGGCTATACAACATTGACGCCCGGAATAGCAGGAACAATAAATGTGCAGGGCAACATACCGGGCACCGATGTTATAATGTACGTGGTAGGCAACGGGTACTGCGCAGATACGGCTTCAAAAGAGATCACTGTGTATGCATTACCATATACAGGCAGCATAGAGTGCCCGCCAAAAATGTGTAAAGAAGCTGAGATAACGCTCACAAATGCAGCATCAGGTGGCATCTGGAGCAGCGGCACACCATCCATCGCAACTGTTAATCCGGTTAGCGGCATATTGAACTCGCTATCTACGGGCACCACAGTTATCACTTATACGGTCGGGCCCGACGCTAATGGTTGCGTCAATTCTATTACAGACACAATAAATATTATTCCCAAGGCTACTTATACCATAGACAGTGCTGTTACGCAAGTCAGATGCTATGGCATCGACAGCGGCAGTATTGCTATAATAGTAAATGATGCCCTGCCTCCGCTTACTTATCAATGGTCTAATAGTGAAACTACGCCATCCATATATAATCTCGCTCCCGGTCAGTACATTTTGAAGATAACCGAGGTGAAAACACAGTGCAGGACCACAAGTGAGTTCACGATCACATGGCCAGACTCTGTTGCGCTCAAATCAGAAGTAACAAATGATATTTGCGAAAAGAGTGCCGGCAGTATCCGTATAGACGTGACAGGTGGCGTGCCCCCATACATTTATTCATGGGCAAACAATGGCACCGGAACAGAACTGGCAGGATTAAGATCAGGCAATTACCCCGTTAGCATTACCGATATGAATGGCTGTACCAGGCAGTTTTCCGTTGTGGTAAAGGACGATACCTGCTTCAATATGATACCTGATGTGATCACACCTAATGGCGATGGCATCAACGATTATTGGGTGATTCCCGGACTTGATAAGTACCCCGGCAACATTGTTCAGATATTCAATAAACTTGGCGACCTGCTATACGAAAAGGCAAACTATTTCAACGACTGGTCAGGCATAGGTAAAAACGGAGAGCTGCCGGATGGTACTTACTTCTACGTGGTTAGGTTAAATGCCGAAAATATGACAGGTGGCAAAAATGCATTCACCGGCAGTATTATGATCAAACGATAGCCACTACAATAATAAAAAACGTTGCGCAGAGTCCATTTAAACGAAGTAAACCCTACTCTGCAGGGTTTACTGTTTCGTATTAACACGCTTATATAATTTCACAATCTCGTACCAAAGAACAGATATGGAGCCTATTCCCGCACTCATCAGTAATTGAGACAGGCTTAATGATTGCAGTTTAAAAAAGCTACTCAGCGGATCAAAATAAAGTAACAGCGCGGTTATAATTATAGTCAGACTTAAAATAAGAACGACCAGGTTATTCTTATATCTGATGGTGGTAAGTATCGAGAAATAAAAAGAGCGATTTACTAAGGTTAAAAATATATTAGCAACTATAAGAACGGTAAATACCATCGTTCGGGTAACAGGTTCATTAAAGCCGCTTGCAACAGCATATAAATAGGTGACTAATGTGCCGGCAGAAATTACCAACCCCTGCATAATACTTGTTGTGAGTTCCTTCCAGTTAAAAAAAGTAGTGGTAAAGGCTCGTGGTTTTTCATTCATTGCATATTTTTCCATCGGTTCATTTTCAAAAATAATAGAACAGGTAGGGCCCATTATCAATTCCATGAAAATGATATGAAGCGGAGAAAAAATATTCGGGTACTTCCACCCCAAAGCCAAGGGAATAAAGACTATTAAGATGATAGGTACATGTATAGATATAATGTATTGAATAGCCTTTTTGAGATTTGCATAAATTCTCCTTCCCATAGCTACCGCATCAACCATTTTCGAAAGATCATCTTCGAGCAATATTAAAGATGCTGCCTGCTTTGCAATTTCGGTTCCTTTTTTGCCCATTGCAATACCTATATGTGCTGCTTTCAGGGCGGGGCCGTCATTAACCCCATCGCCTGTCATCGCCACAATTTCGTTTTGTGACTTTAAAGCGTTGATGACTTTCAGTTTAGCTTCGGGGAACATACGGGTGAATATGCTTACATCTTTAATTTTTGCTGCAAGCTCACCGTCATTCAGTTCCATCAGTTCACCACCGCCAATGCATTGATCGGCATGCTTAAAATCTATTTGCCTGGCTATAGCTGCCGTTGTCTCAGCATTGTCACCCGTTATTATTTTCACAGCAATACCGGCATTGTAGAAATCCTGAAGCACAGCCTTGATATTGTGCTTTGGAGGATCATAAAAAGCAACAAGGCCTTTAAAAGCAAACTTGAATTCCTGCTGCGTAGCAGGGAAATTGCTTCCCTGGGAATTTGCTTCCCCTACCCCCAAAATACGATATCCATCAGCAGACAATGTTTTGATGGCGGCAAGTACCTGGTCCTTTTCTACATCTGACAATGCCGATACAGCCATCAAAGCCTCAGGTGCCCCTTTAGCTGCTATGATCCTCTGCCCTTGCCCATTCTCAAACAGGTGGGTCATCATAGGAGGCTTGCCCGACAAAGGATACTCATGGATCATTTTGTATTCAGTTCGTTCATCTCCCATGCCCAATTTCAAATATGCGTCATGCAACGCTATCTCCATAGGGTCAAAAGGTATGGGTTCGCTGGCCCACATAGACAATTTTACAACCTCCTTATCCTCAACTGCTGCCAACTCATTAGCACTCGAAATTTGCTGTTTTGCCACGGAGTAAACTTTTGCGAGGGTCATCTTGTTCTCTGTTATTGTCCCAGTCTTGTCTGTACAGATCACGGATGCACTGCCAAGTGTTTCCACAGTTTTCATCTGCTTTACCACAACACCAATCTTCATCAGCCTCCAGGCACCTAATGCCATAAAGGTTGTAAAAGCCACCGGTATTTCTTCGGGCAGAATGCTCATGGCCAGCGTCAGGGCCTTGATAAGACTATCTAACAGATCATAAGTGCGGAAATAATTTACAGACCATACGATAATAAAAACTACAGCCCCAACAATCACCATCTTTTTAACGAAATCATTGATCTGCAATTCCAAAGGAGTCTTCTCTTCCCCGATATCTTCCAGGCTCTTCCCTATTTTTCCTAACCGGGTTTTATTACCGATCGCTGTCACCTCTACTATTGCCAGGCCACTAACAACAGTGGTACCATGAAATACGAGGTTATCTTCTTTTAAGTGATCCTTATATACAGACATTGATTCGCCCGTAAGTATGGATTCGTTTACAGAAAAATCATTCGATCTCAGGATAGTACCATCGGCAGTAACAGCAACCCCTTCTTCGATCATCAGGTTATCCCCGATCACCAGCTCCTCGGTTCTTATTTCCTGTACGCTCCCATTCCTTACCACCCTACACTTTGGTAACGAAAGATCTTTTAATTGTTTCAGCGCATTGCGGCTCCTGGAATTCTGGTATAATGAAATACCGGAAACAACACCGATTGCAGATAACAGAAATATACCATCGCCTGTCTTGCCACTAATAAAATAAATACAGGATGTTACAAGCAACAAGATCACCATGGGCTCACCAGCCAGGCTTTTCAAAGCATCTATAATGCCGTTCTCCTTTTTAAATGACAGAATGTTAGAACCGAATTTCGCTCGAGATTCTATTACCTGCTCGTCACTCAACCCTTGTACTTTCAAATTGTCATCAATCATGTACGAGGATAAATTTCTGTTAGTTAGATTAATATTCCTAGCGGAATGTAAATTTAACTATAATCCATCTACCCTGTTAGGATTTAATGACCTCATTAAGTTTATGTTGCCAATCTGCTCCAACCTTGGTAAGCGCACAATATTCCTGCTGGCCATCCAATATTTCACTATATACCCGCACATTTGTCAATACGGAATCACGGGACAGGAAAGATAGGTACACTTCGTTCACATGCAATTCTGTAACTGCTTTACCCTGAACTCTGGCACTAATGTTAGTTCCCTTTTTTTCGATCTTGCAACCCGACATCCCTTCCAGGTGTATAATGTCATATACCGGCTCATCATGATTATGCAGAAAAACGAATACCTTTTTCTCTGGGTCTACAGCAAATATCTTGTCGGATAATATTAGTACTTCAGTTATCTTCAGGTTGTCTGCCGATATAATCTCGTTATAGAGTTTCATCAGCTCATCCTTCTTCTTTTTCCTGTTGTTTGTTGAGTTAATGTAAACTACAGCTATAATGATAACTAATGGCAAGAGAATGAATAACGATACTAACAGCGTACTGCTCATAATTTCAATATTTTAGGTGATCAATTATTTGGCACATTCTTATTTTGTATTTTTTTGCGCGACATCAGGTTCACTAATACCGGCAGCGTAGTGATCGCAACAATACCTACAATGATGACCTCCAGATTTTCCTTTACCCAAACATTTGCCCCTAATAAAAAACCTGCGGATACTATGCTACCCACCCAGCAAATAGAGCCGAGTATATTGTATGCAGTGAACTTCTTAATATCCATGTTCACCATTCCGGCTACAATGGGCGCAAAAGTTCTGACAATGGGCAAGAAACGGGCCAATACAATGGCTCCCGCACCTTTCCTTTCATAGAATTCACTGGCTTTTATTATGTATTTCTTCTTAAATAACCAGCTATCCTTTCGCTTCAATAGCATTGGGCCCGATTTCTTACCAAACCAGTAGCCCAGGTGATTACCGGCTATACCGGCTACAGATATCAGCGCTACCCAATATATAAGGCTCAAAACCGGGGTACCTATTGCAGGCACAGTATTGGAAATGATAATGCCCGTTATAAAAAGCAAGGAGTCACCGGGCAAAAAGAAACCCGCAAACAAACCTGTCTCCGCAAATACTATGAACAGCACGATATAAAGCCCTCCGTGCTGCATGATCCAGGCGGGGTCTGTAAGGTTGTGAAACAACTCAAGAAATATGGACATAATTATTGTTTAATACGATCATTCCATTCATACATACGAATGGCGAAGTATAGTAATGAAAACAGGAGAAAATGAAATTGTATCTGCTGCAACGCATTGGCAATGCATAGATGCAAGCTACCTGCCAGCGATAACGCT
>CAYZKL010000019.1:32279-33669 GCA_964478855.1 uncultured Flavipsychrobacter sp. | reverse complement strand
GGTATAAAATAGATGACGAAACATTTTTCATCATCAGCTTTACTCCGGTCTTGTCTTCTAATGTAAGATGGATATTGGGTTGGCGGTATGCCAATGAACTATGAACCGTTGATGCAGTTTTAAAACTCGCTGTGGCATCGGCAACCTGTGCAGTAGTACTGTAAGCCTGCCCCGACAATTGCACATTGCAGCAATTAAGAATAAAAACACCTATAAAAAAGCACACTACGCCCATTCCGAATATTCGGGCATAGTAGCTATGTATGTTTTTCAGTAATTGCATTTTAATCGTATGATGCTAATTCAGCTATTAGTTATAATTAATTCATGATGCCTGACCTGGCACCATTTTGTACATCAAGTATCCTGAACCGCTTTTGTCCTAAAGGCACTTTGTATTGAACCTCCTCTGCTTTCCTGTACCCTATCAGTGCTATCCCCATAGGAGTTAAGATAGAGATCATATTCCTTCTTGAATCAGCCTGCTCTGGCATTACGATCATAAAATCGATCACCTCCTGCGTCGCCAGGTCAAGGACTGACACTTTTGAATTCAGTCGTATAGCATGCGCCGGAAAAGCTTCTTCAGTAACAATAATAGATCTGTCCAACTCTGTTAATAGCGATAATTCGTCATTAACTTTATTTTTATCAGCAAGCGGTTGCAACAGGTTATAATCTATGCGGGTCATTATGACCGGATTTCTCTGAGTAGTCATACCTTGATATTTATACAACGCCGGGGCTATGGAATTGCGGTTAAGGAAGAATAAAAAATAAGTAAAGGAGATACCTGTAGTACATCCCCGGCGGTAGTTAGCTGGCCGGGGAAAAGGTATTAAAGTCCTTAAAGTTGGAGAAGTAATACACCTTGTAACAAAAACAATGGAAGTGATCGTAGTGGGCTATTACGGCGTCAGCACTCTCAGCACCACTGAATGTGCTGAAAGGATTGAACTCAATATTTAATGCCTGTATATCCACTGCTTACGCCATAGTTTTAATGTCTTTCAAAATTACTGTATTAAGTTATTCCAAAAAGTTAAAACTACCATCCTTTCCAGGTCTCATGTCTAGTTCGTTTCTTTGTGTTTCTCAAGTCAGCGTAGCGTTCCTAAACTCGCAAAAATGTGAGTTCTTTATTGAACTGTATCAAGGTGAGTGCCGGTTACAAACCGGAAGGTCTGCAGAAACCCTAGTCGGCTATGCTCAGGGCATGACTACAGACTCGAGCCAGTGCTATTCTTTGGTGACCCTATTTAGGGGTAAGGAGTATGGTGTAAGGGATAAGTGAGTGGAGTGCGGTAAGAGACCTCAATGGTCACCCATGTGACCCCAAAGAACCCCCCACATAGGCGCGCCGGGGGGCGGCCCGGGGGGGGGCGTGGGG
>CAYZKL010000019.1:30629-32237 GCA_964478855.1 uncultured Flavipsychrobacter sp. | reverse complement strand
AGTGCAGGAGCAGAGTGCGGTATAGTGGCCCCAATGATCACCCCATGTGCCCCCAAAGACACCCCATCATCCCCCAAAAGTGACCCCAAAATTGAGTGCGAAGTGCTGGAGCGGAGTGCGGTATAGTAAATATTTTTATGTACTGTTTTGAAAGGAATTTCAAAAGCGAGTTAGCGAAAACTAAATCGATAAATCAGGGCACAAATATCGTAAACAGACCAATACGTTCCAAGACGATTTATCTATTGGTCATTTGATCAAATCTATAAACTGGCTGCGGGGTATCATGCGTGCGCCAAGGCTTTCGAGGTGGGCAGTATATACCTGGCAGTCGATAATGGTAACTCCCTGCTGCTGCAAATACTGCACCCACTGTATAAAAGCGAATTTGCTGGCGTTGCTCACCTTACTGAACATACTCTCGCCAAAGAACACATGACCCAGCCGCACACCATACAACCCACCTACCAACTTGCCATCCTGCCATGCCTCAGCACTGTGCGCATAACCGGCCTCATGCAGCCCGATATAGGCATTGGCCACATCGTCGCTTATCCATGTGCCGGGATCACCCTTTCGCCGGGCAGCAGCGCAGTTACCTATTACTTCAGGAAAAGCAGCATCGACCCGAAACCTGAACAGGTGTTTATTCATCACGTTACGCATACTCGCACTTACCCTCAGTTCCTGAGGAAAGAGGACAAAGCGAGGATCGGGAGACCACCACAAGGGTGGCTCATCCTCATTATACCACGGAAAGATGCCCTGACGGTATGCCTGCAGCAGCCTTTCTACCCGCAGGTCTCCACCCACAGCCAGAAGGCCGTCTTCATCGGCATCGGTAACCGGGGGAAACCAAAGATCATCATCTGCAAGCCATACAGGCATAGTTAGCAATTATTACTATTGAAGCCACAAATTACAATGATATACATCATTATACCAATCAGAATTTTGTGCGCATAATTTCATTACTTTACCACTCAAAAATTACAGACTGATGCGTATTGCCCGTTTTATAACCTGTGTATTGTTGCTATGTGGTACCACATGGCATGTAGCTGCCCAGAACAATAAGGAAAAAGCCAAAGAAGCAGGCAATAAAGCGCTGAAACTGGAACAGGAAGGCAAGACCGACGAGGCACTGTCGCTGCTAAAGGAAGCGCAAAAGCTGGATCCTGAAAATTACATTTACCCCTACGAAATAGCCAATTGCTACCGCGAAAAGAAGGACTACAAAAGTGCGCTGAAAAGCATGGAGCAGGTGATGACCTATAAAGGAATAGGACCGGATGCTTACCAGATGCAGGGCAATCTGTATGACCTGAGCGGAGACAGTGTATCGGCTATCAACAGCTATGCAGATGGCCTATATTACTTCCCTAATGCCGGTAATCTATACCTGGAGCTGGGCAACCTGTACTATATACGCAGGCAATATGATAATGCCATGCCCTATTACGAAAAAGGAATAGAAGTTGACCCTATGTTCTCATCAAACTACTACCATGCCGCAGAACTGTTGATGTTCTCTCCACAGGCAGTAGCAGGTATAGTATATGGCGAACTGTTCCTGAACCTGGAGCGCAATACAGAACGCACTGTAAC
>CAYZKL010000019.1:11366-30619 GCA_964478855.1 uncultured Flavipsychrobacter sp. | reverse complement strand
ATGATCAACTTTTGCCCGAACATGGCCATACCGGACAGTAACATGAAGGACGGCAAGGTGATACGGCTACCATTCTGCATGGCATATGAATCAATAATGCTGGCAGCAGCGGACGGCACTGAACAAGTGAATACTGAAAATGTTTGTACTATACGCCGCAAATTCCTGGACCTGTGGTACAAGGATAACATGAACGTAAAATACCCAAATGTACTTTTTGAATACCAGCACACAGTTCAGCAAGCAGGCCACCTGGATGCTTATAACCACTGGGTGATCATGCACGGAGATAAAGAAGCATTCGGTAAATGGCAAAGTGGCCATAAGGCCGAGTGGGACAATTTCATCAAATGGTTCAAAACTCACCCGGTAAAGGTGACGCAGCAGAATGTATTTACCAGCCAGAAAGCAGGCTAAATATTATCAGAAATTTGCGAGGCTCTTTTTAATGATACTGACGCATTCATCTACCTGGTCGCGGGTAATGAGCAGTGGTGGTGCAAAACGTATCCTGTCGCCATGAGTAGGTTTTGCCAGTAGTCCGTTCTCCTTCATTTCCATGCAGATGTTCCATGCTGTATCTTCCTTAGGATGGTCGATAACAATGGCATTGAACAATCCCTTGCCCCTGACTATAGAGATATGTTCGTGACCGAGCGCTACAAGTTCTTTGCGGAAATAGTCACCAAGCACCATCGAGTTCTCAGACATACGCTCATCCACCAATACCTG
Organism: uncultured Flavipsychrobacter sp.; assembly: GCA_964478855.1. Lineage (GTDB taxonomy): Bacteria > Bacteroidota > Bacteroidia > Chitinophagales > Chitinophagaceae > Nemorincola. Next base: position 29,887 of record CAYZKL010000019.1, on the reverse strand, counting down.
CAATGAGGTCATAGCTACCTTGCACGCAATAGGGTTGCCACCGTAGGTAGAACCATGATCGCCTGGCTTTATTGTCATCATGACCTCATCATCGGCTAGCACAGCCGACACCGGCATAGTGCCGCCGGATAGCGCCTTGCCTAGCAGCAATATATCAGGACGTACCTGCTCATGATCGCAGGCCAGCATCTTGCCGGTACGCGATAAGCCGGTCTGTATCTCATCCGCTATAAAGAGTACATTGGCCTCTTTGCACATAGCCGCAGCCTTTGCCAGGTAACCATCAGCAGGTACTACTACACCTGCCTCGCCCTGTATCGGCTCTACAAGAAAACCCACTACATTGGTATCCTGTAAGGCAGCCTGCAAGGCAGGAATATCATTATATGGTATCACCTGGTAGCCCGGAGTGAACGGACCGAAATCTTTTTTAGAACCCTCATCGCTGCTGAACGAAATAACGCTAATGGTACGACCATGAAAATTCTGCTCGCAGGTAATGATCTTAGCTTTATTGGCAGGCACACCTTTTACCTGGTGACCCCAGCGGCGTGCCAGCTTCAGCCCTGTTTCTACAGCCTCTACCCCTGTATTCATAGGCAGCACCTTATCGTACCCAAAGAAGCGGGTAATGAATTCTTCATATTCGCCCAGCACATTGTTATGAAACGCACGGGAAGTAAGCGTAAGCTGCTGTGCCTGCTCTAAAAACGTTTCAATAATGCGTGGATGGCAATGGCCCTGGTTGATAGCAGAGTAGCCGGAAAGAAAATCGTAATAGCGCTTATCATCTACATCCCAAACGAATACACCCCTGCCCTTCTTCAGCACAACCGGTAACGGATGGTAATTATGAGCTCCGTACAGTTCTTCTTTCTCCAGGTATTGGCGTGTAAGCGGTGATGTATTGATGGTTTGCATAATGCAAAATTACATTTTTACCGCCATATTTGACTCATCACGGGCATGCTTATGGCCCGGTAAAGTGACCATTTCATAAGCATTTATTTTATCTAATTCGAGCACAGTATGGCTGCCGCTGGTAGCCCGCTCGAACATAGGCAAGAATTTTGCGCCATAAACCAACTGCTGGTAAGTATATGAAGTTCGCTGCTGTACCACATTTGAAAAATGGTCATCAAATGCCTTCATAAATACAATCACCTCCATTTTACCTTCGGCCATGTCTTCTGCAGAATAGTTATATAAAGGGCTGTCTTCGTCAATATTATGTACAATGGTCCAGCTAAGTGCCAATGAATTTACCTTGCTGAATTCAAGTTTTAAGGGGTAGAATTTAGTAAGTACTTTACCATGCTCATGTACATGCAGCGCAAGTGTAAGCTCTACCTCCACTTCTGTAAGATGATTATTCTTATAAGTAGCGGTACGCAGCATCAATGCCTTACCATCTTTATATGGCGCGATAAGAATATTGGGGCTGAATAACAGGTAAGCCCTGGGACGGGAAAAGCGGGCATAGATAAGACCGGTAACCAATGCAAAGGATAAAATGCCCACCAGAGACTCTACCGAAGCAATGGCGTTAGTAAGCATACCCGAAGGTGCCACATGACCATAACCAACAGTAGTAAGTGTTTGCGAACTAAAGAAAACCGCTTCAATGAACTGCTCGCCAACAGAATGCGCTACATCGACACCGATAAGATTGTGAACGCCAACAAAGAAATATAGCGTGGCAAAGACTATATTGATGAACGTATAAAATAACAGTATTGATAACAGGAAATGCCTCAACTTCATGCGCAGCAATGTGTGGAACATGCTGGTACGCTCCCATACAGGAATGCCTCTTTTCTTCAGGTTGGCTGTACCATCAGGATTCAGCAGGCGGGACCCTTCCACATTACTGTTCGGCCCGAAACCTGTATTGGCTATATCTTTAAGCCGTTGCCTGTTATGATTGGTTGCCATGTTTCTGTGTTTTCATTTCGAGGTAAAGTGATACAATAATCATAAGCATCATTGCGGAACCTCCCAAAATTAAACCAAACATTCCTGTAAAGTACAGTTCGCAGACATAACGAATACCTATGAGCACAGAGGCAAAAACAATAAGCTTAATAAACCAATTGCCATAAGGCACCAGTTTTAGCGGGCTCACCTTCAAAAGCCGGGCAGAGTAAATGAGGTAAAACGCTGCCTGCAGGTAGGTGGATATAACAAAACTGAGCGCAACACCCGGCAAACCAAGCCATAGGTATAACGGATACATCAGGCCACACGCAAGTACCAGGTCGGCAAGAGCACCTGCATTTATTATGGCACCCTTGTGCATACGCTGAAGCACAGTAGTAAAGCTGTAGGCCTTAACAGGAAGTACCAATAACGCAACAGCAAATACCGGGATAGCTGCCCTGTATTTTTCTGTAAGCAAAGTAATGAGCAACTGCTCCCTGAAGAAAAACAAGAAAAAGAACAATGGAAAAACGATACACGATAAAACCCGGCCCAGGCGGTTCATCAACAGTACAGCGGTAGCGCTTTCATCACTGTGACGCCCATCAGCAAGCTGCATTAATGCCGCACTACCCGCCGCACTCAGCAGTAATGGCAGGAAGGGAATATTCTGTGAGCCATTGTAATAAACCGCAGACATAGCCGCCGTGAGTACAAAAGACATAACGAACTTATCTACCCAGCTAAAGAGCATCTGTGATACATCGTAAATACCGAGATGCAGCCAAAGCGATCTTGTTTTTTGCAGATCTGGCAATACGACATCCGCCCCAGCCGGTTGGCGGGCAATGCCGGTGTAAACGGTAATGATGAATATTGCCAGCCTCGCTAAAGTGATGAGTAACAACCAAAAGAAAAGCGAGTGTAAAGTGAGGTCGTTACCTGTGGCATAGAGATGTATGCCGCAGTAGGCGATAGCATACAGGATATTAGTAATGATGAGGCCGGTATAGTTCCTGAATACTATGAGTACAGATTCCAGTATCATCGACACAGCATAAGTAGTAAGAAACAGGAACGGGACCATAAACGAATCCGCTACAGTTGTCCCCTGAAGCCATGCAAATACGGCAGCCAACAGCAATACCCAGACGCCATATATCACATAATGAGCAGGAGCAAGTCTGGCAGCTAATTTCCTGACCACATCTTTATGGTAGGTGACAATGAGTACATGAATACCAAAACATGCAAGCGGGTAAATAACATTTAACTGGACCCAGAAATGCTGGTAGTGTCCGTAGGCCTCCTGAGGCAGCCTTTTGGAGTACCATATCATCACAAGCAGGTTTGCCATGGAAGGGAAAAACCGTGCTATGAATATGAATAGTGAATTACTGAAAAATGAATTACTTTTTTCCCCGGGCAAAGGCATCACATTCTTCCTTGTTTAATTGTTTGATGACCCTGGCCGGATTGCCTGCTATGACACAGTAACCGCCAGGAAAGCTTTTAGTAACTATGGCACCCGCACCCACAATTGTGAAATCGGCCAACTGCACACCCGGCAGTATCACGGCTCCCATACCCATCCAGCAGAAACGGCCAATTACAACAGGTGCCACGGTGACATGTGCGTCATTATTCACAAGGTCGTGATTGGCAGATACTATACCCACATTAGGACCAATATTGGTATAGTCGCCTATGGTAACCCCATTCACGGCATTGATGTACACACCCGGGGAATCGCCCGGAAATACACCCTTACCCTTAGTTATCTTTTCCGGACTATGAATAGTAGCTGTATGATGCACGGCCCACTTAGTGCCTGCATTCTGCCTTAATATTCTCCTGAACAGGAAATCGGTCATATAAAAGCCAATACTCATCTCCCTTCTCATACCGAAAAGGTCCTTCAACTGGTATGATGGCTTGTTGCTCATTTATTGTTTTGCAGGAAGTTCGTCTTTTTTAAACAAAGGATATAATGCACCGAGGCAAAGCAATATCAGCAAAATGCTGCTGGCCATTGCCACCTTCTGCCCGTTATAAAAGCTATCCGGATGAAAACGGAACTCAATACTGTGATTGCCCGCAGGTATCTTTATAGCACGCAGTACATAGTTGGCCTTGATGATCGGTGTTTCCTTGCCATCCACAAAAGCTTTCCATCCTTTGGAGTAATAAATATCGGAGAATACAGCCAGACCAGGCTGGCTATTCGATGATTTGAAAGTCAGTTCATTCAGACCATACTTATCCAGTTTTACGGATGCCGCACTGTCTTTGCCAAAACTATAATCACCCAGTTCAGCTTTAAATTTGGTGCGTACCACCGCTGTTTTCTTAGGGTCAAACGCATTTGGCATTACCGTGGTATCCTGTATGCCCGGTGCATTTAATCCGTCCATTTCTTCATCCGCAGTATTTGCCCATTTCACTTCACTTACAAACCATGCATTACCACATGCATCAGGATTAGGCATTACAACAGCAGGGCGTTTCTGGCTTCCGGCTATTATATACTTTGTGTTCAGCATGTTAAGCACCTGACCATTAAAGCCCCTGCTCATCTGCCTATCTATCAGGTCCTGGTACATTTCCATCTTAGCAGGGTGATAGCCACCTATACATTTATGGAAGTATGCCTGTACCGCATCGTTATATGGATCCTTGGTAAGGTCAAGAACACGGTAATAAGGATCAGGGTCCCTTAATATTTGCTTATCCACATCCCTAGGAGCGAATACATTCTCATATTCTGCGGCATCTACATAATTGCTTTCATCAAGATAGCTGCTTGATACTGATATGAGATCAAATGCAACGATCACTCCAACACCTATCATCATGATACCTGCCTGTATCTTATCTTTCAGGTAAGCCCATATAAGGCCCGCAACCAGCAGTATCATTACTGCGCTCTTTAATCCACTGGATGATGCCAGTGAAGCCCTGTCTTCCTTTAGAAACTTCAATATCTCAGGAGGCAACTGTGCATCGCCACCACCGGTAAAACTGAAAAAGGCACTCGCACCCACACCTACTACCAGGCACAGCCCGGCTGTAATACCGGCAGCTGTCATTACCTGTTTCCATATCTTAGGATCATTCTTCCTGTCAATGACCTCCTGCAGGGCCATGGCAGCCAGCACAGGAAACAGGAACTCAGCAATGACCAATGCCATAGACGGAGTTCTGAATTTATTGAGGTAGGGCAAATGATCGAACAGGAAGTAGTTGACACCTTCAAAGTTCTTGCCCCATGAGAACATTATGGCTATTGCCGCAGCAGCCACTATCCACCATTTATGCGGAGAGCGAACGACCAGCAGGCCAAGTACAAAGAGGAAACAAATAACCGCACCAAAATAAACCGGGCCACTTATGAACGGCTGAGGACCCCAGTATAACGGCAATTGCTCTGCACTGCCATTTATCGCTTCTGATGTTTTTGGCGCTTTGTCGGCAGATTCGCTTGAAGAGCCGCCATACAGGTATGGGATCATCAGGCAGAATGTTTCGCCTATACCATTGCTCCAGCGGAAGGCATAATCCTTATCCAGGCCACCATTGGTCTTGCCTTTATCATGACCGGAGAGTTCACTACCGCCGCCACGCATTGTTTCTTTTGCGTATTCATTAGTTGTCAATATAGAGGGTACGCTGGGGCCTGCACCTAAAGCGGCTACTGCAATGGCAATGGCTGAGGAAATAAAAAACTGTTTCAGCTTACCCTCCTTTAGTGCAATGAAGAACATGACCACACCAAAGCAGGCGAACATGATCAATGAATAGTAAATGACCTGGAAGTGATTATTGGCAAATATCAATGAGATACTGATACCCAGCAATGCCGCACCTGTAAGCCATTTTTCTTTGTAAACAAGGTACAGGCCAGCCATAGCAGCAGGCAGATAGCCCATAGTTAGCATCTTGGTTTCATGCCCTACCCCGATAATTACTGCATTATACGAAGAGAAAGCATACGCTATGGAGCCAATGATACTTATCCACCGGTTGATACCCAATACTCTGAGTAATATATAGAAGCACAGCATGGCTATGAAAAAGAAATAAGCAGGCTTGCCTACCGACTGCAGGAACATCTGTATATAACCGGGATAATTGGTGTTTGCAGCACCAACGTAAGTAGTATAAGTAGGCATACCACCAAACATACTATTTGACCAAAGGGCATCCTTGCCGGTAGCTTCATGGTAGGCCATAGCCTCATGTGCCATTCCCTGCCATGATATATTATCATGCTGGTTCAGTTTTTTGCCTTGTAACTGGGGATAGCAATAGGCAAGAGAAAGAACCATAAAACCTATAACAGCAAGAATATCTATTCTTAATTTTTTAATATCAAATTGCATAGTGTGCTTTTTACTAAATATACAGTAGAACTCAAAAATAGAACGTAGCCGCCTATTTTCCTAAATACCCGGAAAACTGGTTGCTATGATTATTCCACAATAGTAACGACAATAAATATCAAAAAGTATGTTGTGATGGTTAAATAAAGTTAAACGAGACAATAAGCTATTATATAATTGTGGAAACTTTGAATTTGGGCTTTTGAAATTTGAATTACTTTTGCGCCCGATGCCATCCAACGAATTACTGCTGAAAGCCTACCGCCTGATGATGACCGCAAAGGCCATGGCGGACATATATGATGCAAACAGGCCTATATGTAAATATGTGCACAGCACATCCCGAGGCCATGAGGCGATACAATTAGCCACAGGTTTCCTGTTGAAACCATGTGATTTCGTTAGCCCGTACTACAGGGATGAAAGCCTGATGCTGGGCATGGGCTACCGCCCGTATGAGCTGATGCTTCAATTACTGGCAAAAGGCGATGACCCGTTCACCGGAGGCAGGGCCTATTATAATCACCCGAATATTCGCAGGGATGGTTTTCCCGGCATCATACACCAGAGCAGCGCTACCGGAATGCAGGTAATACCTACCACGGGCGTGGCGCAGGGCATACAATACAGGGAAAAACAGAAGCTATCGGACTACCCAGTTCCACCGGTAACCATTTGCTCGCTTGGCGATGGTAGTGTTACCGAAGGTGAAGTAAGCGAGGCGTTCCAGTTTGCAGTCTTGAAACAACTACCTATAATATACCTGGTACAGGACAACGACTGGGGTATATCGGTAAGCAGTGACGAGGCACGCACCATGGATGCCTTTGAATTTGCAGCAGGCTTTAAGGGGATGGAGAGAGTAAGAGTAAATGGCAGCGATTTCACCGACTCTTACAACACTATGGAATATACCATGGAATGGGTGCGTAAACATCGTAAACCTGTACTGGTACACGCAAAGGTGCCGCTATTGGGCCACCATACGTCAGGTGTGCGCAAAGAATGGTACCGTACGCCTGAAGACCTGGCAAAACATGCTATAGATGACCCCGGCCCGAAACTGAGAAAACTGCTGTTGCAAAACGGGGTGACCGAAGCTGACCTGGATAAAATAGAAGAAGAAGAAAGAATATTCGCACAAAGCGAATTTGACATAGCCGTTGCTGCACCTGAACCTGATCCGGCAAGTGTGTCGGATCATGTATATGTGCCTACGCCTGTTACCGAAGAGAAGGGTGACCGCAGCCCTGCCGGTCGTGACAAAGTGGTCATGGTTGATGCTGCGCTGCATGCTGTAGAGGAAATATTACAGGACCACCCTGAGGCACTGTTCTACGGGCAGGATGTAGGCAAACGCCTTGGTGGTGTGTTCCGCGAGGCGGCTACCCTTGCAGACAAGTTTGGCGACGACCGTGTTTTCAATATGGCGATACAGGAGGCCTATATAGTTGGCTCTACCGCAGGGATGAACGCTGTGGGACTGAAGCCGATAGTAGAAGTACAATTTGCAGATTATATCTACCCGGGTATCAACCAGTTGGTGACGGAGATCAGCAAGTCCTGCTACCTGAGCTGCGGCAAGTTCCCGGTGTCTATGATACTGCGTGTGCCCATAGGTGCGTATGGTGGTGGCGGCCCTTATCATAGCGGCAGTGTGGAAAGCACACTTGCTACCATAAAAGGAATTAAAATAGCCTACCCGAGCAATGCTGCCGATATAAAAGGATTGATAAAAGCTGCATACTACGATGGTAACCCGGTAGTTATGCTGGAACATAAGGGCCTGTACTGGAGCAAAGTACCCGGCACTCAGGAAGCGATGATGGTAGAACCTGACCGCAACTATATCCTGCCATTCGGCAAGGGTGCCGTTGCACTGGAGGCATCGCAGGAAGCCATTGATAATGGCGAATCGATATGCATCATCACTTATGGTATGGGTGTTTATTGGGCAAAGAATGCAGCCAAACAATTCCCGGGCAATGTTGAGGTGATAGACATACGAACTATTTATCCGCTGGATGAGGCGCTGATATACAGTACCGTAAAGAAGCACGGCAAATGCATCGTACTAACTGAAGAGCAGCTACGCAACTCATTCTGCGAAGCACTTGCAGGCCGCATTGCACAAAACTGTTTCAGGCAACTAGATGCACCTGTGCAGACGATAGGCGCATTGGATCTGCCTGCGGTACCTATGAATATGGGCCTTGAAGCAGCTATGCTGCCCAACGCTGATAAGGTAGCTGAGAGGATAGCTGAATTACTTAGCTGGTAGCCACTTAAAAATATCCGCTTTGCAATTCAATAGTTTTATTAATTTGGCTGCATAAAGGATTTGAACACTTTCTAATAAAAGTTAATATTATCAATATGATGTTTAGGACCATTAAAGTAGCAGCACTGGTGGTATTACCTGCTCTATCAGTCAATAGCCAGGCTCAGGTACAGATCAGCACAAACCAGTACCCATGTGCCGAGTGTGCGGTATTTGATAATAATGGTAATGACCTGGAAGGGTTCATCAATACCAATAAGACCGACCTGCTAACAAGAGGCATGAAGGTAAACCAGTTCTCGAACAACACATGGGGTTACCTGCAGATAAAGAATGTAAGGATACCTTCTGTATCTAAAAAAGGAGACCTCAGCTATAATAACTACATCAATACCACCCTGGCACTATACAAAACAGAAGACGGTGCTAAAGCCACATGGTGGGCGCGCCAGTCGAACGCACCACAGGGCGCACTGGTGTACCTGAAAACCGAGGACAATAACAAACTGAGCATTAATAACGTAAAATACTATGAAGTAACCCATTCACTGGAATCAAAGAAGTTTGCACTTATAGAGTATGCAAATACCGACTACAACCAACTTGACTTTGATGTGCTGGTAAAAAACTACATACTGCTGTCTGCAGATGCAGTTAAAGACCCGAACGACTATAAAGGCATCATTGATTTTTACAACGAGTTCTTAACTAAGTTCACCACGGTAGAAGATGCGCTGCTGGAGAACAGGTCGTTCCTTACATTCATTACCATCAATAAGGTAAAGTACATCGGTTATTTTAACGTAGTGAATTCCAAACTTGCAGGCAAGTTGGAAGCAGTGACCATTGACTACGAAAAAGATAAAGAAACAGTCGTTGCCGATATCTTCAAAAAACTAAAAGGCAAATCGGTTTATGTATATGGCGATGAAATATTCGGTCTGGATAAAACGATCATTAAGTATGGCCACGAAAATAACTTCAAGCTGATACGCAGAAAAACAGCTGACACTAAAAAATTCAACGAAGACAGGTAAGCTTCGTTACCCCCAAAATACAATTTCATCCATAATGCCTGCTTCATCCTTTGAAGCAGGCATTTATACTTTTTACTTAAAAAGATATGCACCTAAGGTGGATAAGTTTGTTTTAGCGAAGTGCTATGGCGGAAAAAAACTATTTAATTTTACTTAAATCATCTTAATAAATTCTATATAGCATATGAAAGTAATGATCATTATGGGTTCTCAGAGCGATGAGAATGTGATGCAGGAATGCAGCAAGTGGCTCGACTGGTTCCAGATCGAAAATGAAATGATTGTAGCATCGGCACACCGCAACCCTGATAAGGTGAGAGAGTTGATGGTGACTGCGCAAAGCAAAGGTTTCGGTGCGATCGTTGCCGCGGCAGGTATGGCCGCAGCTTTACCCGGAGTATGTTCAGCTTACACTTCCCTTCCCGTATTAGGTGTGCCGCTTGATGGTGGTTTGCCGGGCGGTATTGATGCATTATACAGCATTGTACAGATGCCAGCAGGATTGCCAGTAGGCACATTGGCTGTAGGTAAAGCAGGCGCAAGAAATGCCGCGGCATTGGCGGCACGTATCTTCGCATTGTCTGATGCGAAAGTTGCACAAAGGGTGGAAGAGTTTAAGGCGAATGGCTACAAGATCTAAGTAGCCCGAGCCTTATATAGCTAAGCTGGTCGCGGTAGTTCTTTAAAATTATTGGTTCTCAAAAACTTAACCTCCCCTTAATACGGGTATTGGCATGTAGTTTGTATATTTATTTATATCACCAAAAAACTAAACACCTTGACAGAAGCTATCATCAACCTCGAAACAGTTAACCCCATAGAATTCTTCGGGGTAAACAACAGCAAATTCGAAATCCTGAAACGTAAGTTCCCCCTGCTAAAGCTGTTATCGCGGGGGACACAGATAAAAATATCAGGACAACCTGATGAGGTGAATGCGGCACAGGCTAAAATCGGCCAGGTGATCCAGTACCTGGAGCGCAATGGCCACCTGTCTGAAAACTACTTCTCTAAAATACTGGGAGATGACGAACAGGGAGAAGCACTAGCAGAAGACCCTGCAAATAATGACATCCTCGTATTTGGTCCTAATGGCCGTGTGATACGTGCCAAAACGCAGAACCAGAAACTAATGGCGCAGGCTACCGAGAAGAATGATATCATCTTCGCGATAGGACCGGCAGGTACCGGTAAAACTTATACTGCAGTGGCACTGGCAGTACGTGCACTAAAAAACAAAACGGTTCGTAAAATAATACTGACACGCCCTGCGGTAGAAGCAGGAGAAAGCCTTGGTTTTCTACCCGGCGACCTTAAGGAGAAAATCGACCCGTACCTGCGTCCTCTTTACGATGCACTGGATGATATGATACCGAGTGATAAGCTGAACTACTATATGTCTAACCGTATAATAGAGATCGCTCCCCTCGCTTACATGCGTGGCCGTACACTTGATAATGCGTTTATCATACTTGATGAAGCACAAAACTCTACGGACCTGCAGTTGAAAATGTTCCTTACGCGTATTGGCGCATCTGCAAAGGCTATCATCACCGGTGACCTAACCCAGATAGACTTGCCTAAGAACCAGAAGTCAGGGTTAATAAAGGCAACACGGATACTCACCAACATAGATGGCATAGCACAGATAAAACTGGATGAAGCTGATGTGGTGCGTCACAGGCTGGTCAAGATGATCATTCGCGCTTACGACAAGGAACAGGCGGTTGAAGAAGAACAAGAAGAGAAAAAGCAAGCTGAGAATACTGCAAGATTCAACAGACTGCAGGATCCGCACAAGTAAACAAAACAATATGTATTGAAAGTGCATTCATTCCATGAGTGCACTTTTTTTATTGCTCGAAAATTTATAATTTCATTAAATACTATACAGATACAATATGCGTTAAAAGCTGCATCACTATTATATAACCTAAAAAAAACTCAATGAAGAAGCCACTCATCATCCTGTTATCATTATTATCAACTTCTGTATTCGCACAGAAAAACAGTATCCTGCTGGACGGTACCATAAGCTATAATAGCAGCGTATCGAAAGACACTATTAATGGAACTCAAAACATGAGTGCATTGGGCCTGATGCCTTACATAGGTTACCAGGTAACTGATAACTGGACCTTCGGTATAGCCGGTACCTACAGAACAAATTTTGTTAAAAGTTCTGTTTCTTCGGTAGACTACCGCACAAGCGGTGCGGGCTTATTTGCGCGATACACCATACCCGTGTACAACCACCTGTTTTTCTTTACTCAGGGCAATATTCTGTATGACGTTAAGAAAAGTTACACGAATGGCACTTATATACCGGGAACTACAGAGAATAGCCTTGCCGTACAGATCATTCCTAAGATAGGATTGAATATAAAACGAGGGTATGCAATGAATTTTGCAATGGCACACCTGGGTTATACAACCGGCAAAAATGCAGATGCAAAATCAGAATTCAGCACATTTAATATTACTTCAGGTTATTTCCAGATGGGTGTTTCCAAAAATTTTATCAGCCGCAAAAAGAACAAGGCAACCCCGGAAAACGGATAACAGCAGTTCAGAATACAAAAGAAAAGCCCTTGCTTAATGAGCAAGGGCTTTTTCAATTAGGTTCAGTTACTTATTTTTTTACCATCGAAGTGAATACTGCGTTATTTACTTTCAACGGATAGTCTTTACGCATTTTTTCGTTCCACTGTTTTTCCAGGTGGTCCTGGTACTCAGCAACTACATAACCACGGGCTTCTTCCAGCGTTTTCTGTCCCGGCTCATTAAATATTTTGCGGGCATACACTACAGTGTATTGACCATTAGGCTGTGGTATGGTCTTTACTTTGTTCTGCGTCAGTTCTGCTTGAGTAGCATCCTTGAAACGAGAGAACTCATAACGTCCACGCTGAATAGTAACCCTGTCAGGTGTATTCTGTGTATTCATTTCCTTAGCTAGCTGTTCATCGGTTTTACCTTCCTGTATCATTGCCATAGCTGAGTCCATAGAACCCTTGTTCTTGAACTTATACACAGATCCTTCAAAACCGGGTTCCCACATGTATTTGTTCTTACGTGTTTCATAGAACGCCTTCAGGCCAACAGTATCTTTGGCAGCCTTGCTCCATACATTGCGATCCATCAGTTCGAACAACATGATACCATCACGATATTCTTCCATCAGGTGCCTGAATTCAGGATTTGCCTGCACCAACCTGTGCTCTTCAAAATCATTGACTACGTTATTTACGTATAGATTATACGCATCGCGAACTACAGCATTCTTAGGGCCATTGATCTTGCCATGTGTCAGTGATTCAAAGAATCTCACAAAATCGTTTTGCAGGTAGTTTTTTCCGGCCAGTGTAAATACCGGCTTGTTCATAAATTTATAATCTTCCGACTTGAACTGGTTTGCACTTTTGCCGGTATCGGTAATACTGATCAATGCTTTGCTGATCTCAGCTACATTATCTTTATACTCCTTGAAGCCATTTTTTTCCTTGATCTTGGCAAAGAAATGATCCTTGGCAGTCTGTGCACGCGAATCGTTCTCTACTTTAACCTTCAGCTGAGGATATATGGTATCATACGGTGCAAGCGGGTATTTGGCAAGCAGCTTAATGATATGATACCCATAATCTGTTTTTACAGGCTCAGAAACATCGCCTATTTTTTTCAGGTTAAAAGCAGCAGTCTCAAACGACAATACCATTTTACCTGCGCCGAAAGTTTTAAGAATACCACTGTCATTCACAGAATACTGGTCATCAGAGTATTGTTTTACGAGTTCATGAAACGGCACACCGGATTTGATCTTTGCAACCACACTGTCCGCCCTTTTCTTAGCAGCGGCAACACCTTCTTCGCCTTTTGATTTCTGCGCCTGAATCATGATCTGTGCTACTTTTATCTGGCCGCGGTCTGCGCGTTTGTCTATCACCTTTAATATATGGTAACCAAACTGTGTACGGAACGGTGCTGATATTTTACCTACCGGAGTGGTATAAGCTACATTCTCGAACTGGTAAACAGTTTGCATTGAAGTGAAGAAACCTATATCACCACCGTTATCTTTAGAACCCTTATCGTCAGAGAATTCTCCTGCCAATGCTTCAAAGCTCTTCGGATCCTTCAGCAATACATGATAGATGCTGTCAATTTTTTTGTAAGCTGCTACGGTATCACTACCCGGTGTAGCCATTATAAGTATATGCGCCACGTGCACATTCTCTTTCATGCGGTCATATGCTTCCCTTATCAGTTTATTAGTTACCTGCTCATCGGTCAGGTAGTTCTTTGACAACTGCTTGCGGTAGTTATCCAACTCATGGTCTATGCTCGGCACTGTATCCAGCTTTTGTTTATCAGCCTCTGCCACCTTCATTTTGAACAACGCATACAGGTCGAGGTAGCTTTTCAGCTCCTTCTCCGACATGTCGGGCGCCTTATTCATACTGTTCTTTTTGTAAACCCTTAAAAAATCATCTTTAGAAACAGAGTGAGGGCCATAAGAAAACAAAGTTTGTGCATACCCAGATACGGTAAACATACCGGTAGCAAGGCAGGTAATAATCAACTTTCGCATTGTAGTGTGGTGTTTTTAAAGTTATTTTTTGGTTGTTTTATCCTTCGTCTTATTTTTTTCTTTCTTCTCCAGCATATCTATGAGGTTACCTATGTTGGAATGATCAAGTCTTTTACCCCTGATAATTTTCTTTTCATCGAACAAGTAAACGGTAGGTGTGCTGTACACATCATACTTACCACGCCAGTCGCCTACATGCTCATGGTCCCATGTATTGGTCCATTCTTCCAGTTTGTTCTTTTTCAGGAAATCTGTTATCGCTGTTTGTTCACCCTCTGTGGCTACGGTATATACTTTTACACCCTTACCTTTCAGCACAGCTTTGTATGCAGAATCCAGTGAAGGCAGCTCATGCTGGCAATGACCGCATGTAGGTGAGTAGAATACCAGCAATGTGTACTTAGACTTTACGCCATGCAGGCTCTCATCCTTTCCTGTCATCACATTAGGCAGGTGAACTTCCGGAGCAAGGTTTCCTATTACGTTTGGTGCGATCTTCCGGGCACGGTCCAGGTATTTATTCAGCTCCTCGTTAGTAAGCCAGAACGCATCACCCTTCATGTAGTAGTTCTCAACCAGGTATACAAAGGCCTCGTCCATACCCATTATCTTACTCTCTTCCACATTGCGGGTGAGCCACCACAATGTGTACTTGAATATGTCTGTTGTTCCCTGTGACTGCTTCAGCAGGTAGTCGCTTTCTTTCTTCACACTATCGGGCCATGGCAGTACAAGTTTATTCATGTACTCGTCAAGCTTGGCATCAAGTATAGGTGTATGGATCAGGCGGTCATCCTGGAAATCGAAATGATCCCAGAAATGAGCTTTGTAATACCTGTATGCAAAAGCAGAGTCTTTTGTTACGCCATCTTCAAGGAAATGTGCCCCTTCAGGAGTTTCAGGAATTTCCAATGCATTAAAGATAGAAGTTAGTAATGTACCGGGATGTTCTTTAGCATACTTGCGGCGATAGTTGGTCAGGTCTTTGGCAGTAGCTGTAGCTTTTTTACGGATAGCGGCACTGTCTGCGGCAGTTTTGGCTTCGCTGTATTCCTTGGTCAGTTTCTGCTGGGATGTAGAATATCCCTTCAGGAAATCCACATATTGCTGGAAGCGCTCATTTTCAGGTGAGTTTTTGAACTTCACTCCATCGGGTAATTTGCTAACGGGCGCTGTAATAGTGATGTCATCACCACTGTTCAGCAGGAACTCAAAATATGTCTTATTATCAGAAAGCAGGATCATGAAAATACCACCAACAAAGCCGGTATCGACAGCATTGAATTCAGCATTGCCGTTCTTATCAAATCGCGCAGAATCCCGTTTATAGATCGTAGGCAGCGATTTTCCGTAGTAATGGGCGAGGTATGCAACTGAATCCTTAGTATCAGGCATTTTCAGATGAATACGATACCCTTTATGCGCAGCAGTTTCCTGAGCCATACCCAATAAAAGTAGTAAGGCAATAAGTGTAATTTTTTTCATATTCATTGTTAGCTTTCCCTGTAGCAGGGGTAATGCTTATGTGTTGGTTAAGCAGTCAAAAATAAATCATAAAATCGGTGTATCCCAACGGATGCAATGTTTATTTGATATTATAACATTTTTTTTACACATAATAAAAACTGCAAAGTTTTTATGTAAATGCTGTTGACTGAGACTAATAAAATTTGAGAGAAAACTATTGAAAATCCAAATGGATCCTTACCGGCAAATGTGGTATGATCCGGGCCTCTAAAATTATTCACCGGGCTAACTATATAAATATTATAAAATCGTTATAGCCCAATAGTCAATATAAATGATTGGACTAATCATTTTCTTCGTAAATTAGATAACAAAGTGAGCCGGATCCGGGCAAAAGGAGATTTGTATATGATCGAGACAACAGAGACAGTTTATAACAAGAACGAAGAAGAAGAGAAAAAAATAATTCTAAGAGAATACAGGGCATTGTTGCGTGCGCTTAAGGAGCGCCTGAAGAAAGGTGACAAGACCATGCTAAGGCGTGCTTTTGAGATGTCTGTGGATGCGCACAAAGACATGCGCCGCAAATCAGGCGAACCATACATATTGCATCCACTGGCTGTGGCCAGGATAGTAGTGGAGGAGGTAGGCCTTGGTGTTACATCCACTATCTGCGCATTGCTGCACGATACCGTAGAAGATACGGAAATATCGCTGGAAGACATACGCAGGGAGTTCAGCACTCCTATTGCTAAGATAATAGACGGGCTTACCAAAATATCAACCGTTGTAGATCTTAAATCCGACACAACGATACAGGCCGAGAACTTCAGGAAGATATTGCTGACACTGGCCGATGACCCGCGCGTAATATTGATAAAACTGGCAGACAGGCTGCACAATATGCGTACCCTGGAAAGCATGAGCCGGGACAAACAGCTAAAGATAGCTTCAGAGACCACTTACATTTACGCTCCCCTCGCCCATCGCCTTGGTTTGTACGAGATCAAGTCGGAGATGGAGGACCTGTCTATGAAGTACACGCAGCCCGAAGTATATACGGAAATAGCCCGAGGACTGAAAGACACCAAGCGTGAGCGTAGCCGTTACATCAATGAATTTATAAAACCGATAAAAGAAGAACTTGCAAACAGCGGGTTTGAGTTTGATATATACGGCAGGCCTAAAGGCATCCATTCCATCTCGGAGAAGATGCGAAAAAAGCAGGTAACCTTTGATGAAGTGTATGACATCTTCGCCATCCGCATCATTATCAAGTCATCAGCCGAACGTGAAAAAGAAGATTGCTGGAAGGTATATTCCATGATCACTAATTTCTATCGACCCAGCCCTGAACGGCTGCGCGATTGGATCAGTGTACCTAAAGGTAATGGCTACGAGGCGCTGCACACCACAGTGATGGGTCCCGGCGGCCGATGGGTGGAAGTACAGATTCGCACCGAGCGAATGAATGAAATAGCGGAGAAAGGTATAGCCGCACACTGGAAGTACAAGGAAGGCACAGTAACTGCACATGAGAACAAGTTAGACAGCTTCCTGAAGCACCTGCAGGAAATACTGAAGAACCCCGATACAGACACCATTGACTTTATACAGGACTTCAAACTCGATCTGTTTACCGAAGAGATATACGTATATACTCCTAAAGGAGATATGCGCGTATTACCTAAAGGTGCCACAGCCCTCGACTTTGCATTTGATATCCACAGCGAGCTTGGCGCCCGTTGTATAGGTGCGAAAGTGAACTACAGGCTTGTGCCGCTGAGCCACCCCCTGAACAGTGGAGACCAGGTAGAAGTGATCACTTCTTCAAAGCAAAATCCTTCTGAAGACTGGCTGTCCTTCCTGGTGACTGCAAAAGCAAAGTCGCGGGTAAAGGATTACCTGAAGGAAGACAAACGCAAAATAGCAGAAGATGGCAAGGATGCACTACGCCGCAAGCTGGAGCATATGAAAGTGACGCTTTCTCAGCATAATGTAAATGAACTGATAACGCACTATAAAAAGCCTTCCGCACTTGACCTCTATTATGCGGTGGCAGTAGGCAATATAGACATCAGTGTACTGAAAAATATCTTTACCATCCACGGCGACAAACTGGTGCCTGCCGCAAAAGAAGTAAAAACTGATACGAAAGGAACTGCTGCCGACGACCTCATGAAAGGCAAGCCTGCCAAGGGTGCAGAGCTTATCATTTTCGGTGAGCGGTCTGATAAGATACTTTACAAACTGGCTCAATGTTGCCAGCCTATACCGGGAGATGATGTGTTTGGTTTCGTAACATCGGGTGAGGGATTGAAGATACACCGTACAGACTGCCCTAACGCATCGCAACTGCTCGCCAATTACGGGCACAGGATAGTGAAGACCAAGTGGGCCAAGAATAAAGAAATATCCTTCCTTACGGGCGTACGTATCATTGGCCTTGATGATGTGGGTGTGATACAGAAGATAACCAACGTTATATCCGGCGAACTGAAACTGAATATGCGCTCAATGAGCATCGATTCTAAAGATGGCATCTTTGAAGGAACAATCATGATCTATGTACATGACCGTGAAGAGTTGAACAACTTCTGTAACCGTTTGGGCGCATTGGAGGGTATCAGTAAAATAGAACGTATAGAGATAGCTGAATGATCTTCAGCCAAAGTGTAAAACAAGCATAGATGCAACAAAACAGTCAACAACTATATACAGCATATACGAGCCTGCTGCAAAAAGCAGCAGACATTAATAACGCATCAGCAGTACTGGGATGGGACCAGGAAGTATATATGCCGGCAAAAGGCGCAGAGTTTCGTGGCAGGCAACTGGCCACCCTC
>CAYZKL010000019.1:0-11230 GCA_964478855.1 uncultured Flavipsychrobacter sp. | reverse complement strand
ATGGGTGGATGCGCGGCAGAAAAATGACTACAGCATATTTGCCCCCTCGCTGCTGAAAATGATAGGCCTGAAAAAGAAGCAGGCCGATCTTTACGGCTATGAGGCGCACCCTTACGATGCATTGCTGGATGATTATGAAAAGGGCGCTAATGTAGCCATGCTCGACCAGGTATTCAAAGGAATCAGGGAAATGCTGCCTGCCATATTGGATAAGATAAAGAATGCACCACAGGTAAGCAATGACTGCTTTCACCGGAATTTCCCAAAAGAACCACAGTGGAACTTTGGTATCGATGTACTGACAAGTATGGGCTTCGATTTTGAAGCAGGACGACAGGACTATTCCGAGCATCCTTTCACAACTTCATTTGCTCCAACAGATGTGCGCATTACCACCCGTGTAGATGAAAACAACTACGCATCCATGCTGTGGAGCTGCATACACGAGGGCGGCCATGGATTGTATGAACAGGGTTTGCCTGAAAGCGAGTACGGCTTGCCATTAGGTGCGGCTGCATCACTCAGCATTCATGAATCGCAGTCCAGACTGTGGGAAAACTGCATTGGCCGCAGCATCGGTTTCTGGCAGCATTTCTACCCTAAACTGCAGCAATACTTTCCACAACAACTGGGCAATGTTTCTGTTGATACCTTTTATAAAGCGGCCAATATGGTTGCACCATCATTGATACGTACAGAAGCAGATGAAGTAACCTATCATTTTCATGTGATGATCCGTTATGAGATCGAGAAAGCATTGATAGAAGGTAGCCTGGACCCTAAGGACCTGCGTACCGCATGGAATGACCAATACAGAAAATATCTGGGTGTTACCCCACCCGATGATAAAAGCGGCGTGTTGCAGGATGTACACTGGAGCCATGGCAGCTTTGGTTACTTCCCTACTTACTCGCTCGGCAGTTTATATGCCGCACAGTTTTACCACCAGGCCGGTAAAGAGATACCTGCGCTGCACCTGCAGATAAACAATGGTGAGTTTAAACCATTGCTGGCATGGCTGAGAGAGAAGATACATAAACATGGCCGCCGTTATTATTCAGAAGAGCTGTGCGAACTGGTGACCGGCAGCAAGCTCGATCCCGCATACTTTATGAAGTATATAGAAGATAAATACAACGGTATATATGATTTAAAATAGCCAATTAGTGTCGCTGGAACTACAGAAATATGAACCAACGCAGCAATGCACCGAACCACTGAACAACAGCGAGCTACGCTACCTGGAGACTACTGAAGCGAAAGAACGTAAGGTCTATTACCAGGTATTCAGCATACTTATGTTCATGAGTTTCATTATACCGTTCATAGGTTCATGGTACAGGGCATATGAGGGTGCCGAGAACGCATTTTCACCAATTCGCTTTTTTGTATCAGCCGGGGTGTTATTGTTTATATCATCATTTGCTACTTATATGTCGTATCGAAGCAGCCTGTTGAAGATACAACGGGATATAAAACATAAGACAAAGACCATAGAGAAGAACCACATCACCCGCAAACTGCATATTCCCACCAAGAACTCATTTTATTTTTATATAGACTCAGCATAGAAGTATCACAGAATGACTACCTGAGCATGAAAGAAGGTGATGAGGTAAGTATAGAATATACTACCTACTCTAAGCATTACCTGGGGTATTTTTAAGCCGGAATTATTAATTTCCGCATATACGCAACTTCCCGTTTTACTATTTACTTTTACCCTTTATACCAGGAATACAGGCAAAAAATATGTTATTCAGCAATGTAGTGGGCCAGCAGGTGGCTAAAGATGGTTTATTGAAAATGTGGCATAATAATCTGCTGCCACATGCACTATTGCTTACCGGCAGCGAGGGCACGGGCGGGCTGCCACTAGGCCTTGCCCTGGCACAATATATATTCTGCGAGCAAAAAACGGAAACCGACTCCTGTGGCAAATGCCCGGGCTGCAATAAATCAATGAAACTGGAACATGCGGATCTGCACATCAGTTTCCCATCTATCCCGCCCAAGCCGGGAACAAAGGCCATGAGCAAGTTGTACATGGACGAGTTCAGGGAGTTTATCCGGCAGTCACCATACGGCACTACTTACGACTGGTTGCAACACATCAATGCAGAGAACAAGCAGGGAAATATAACGGCTGAGGAATGCAACGAGATAATTGATGTACTTAATCTTCGCTCTTATGAAGGTGGCAAAAAAGTATTACTCATGTGGCGCCCGGAGTATCTGGGTAAGGAAGGCAACAAACTACTGAAACTGATAGAGGAACCACCGGGAGATACTATTATGATCTTCATTGCCGAAAGCACAGAGAACATACTGCCTACCATACTATCCCGTACCCAACAAGTGAAACTGGCCCCGATAGCACCTGCCGATATTGCACTGGCACTTACTACGCGCTCGCTCGCTGACCCAAAGGCCGCATCGCAGGTAGCACACATAGCACAGGGCAGCTATACCGAGGCACTTAGGCTGGTACGTCATGCAGAGAATGACCTCTTTCCTGAAGTAAAGCAGCTATTCAATTCCCTGTTCACAAACAATGGAATATTGCTTGCCAAGTTTGCGGAAGAATGGTCAAAATCAGGCAGGGAGCAACAAAAGAATTTCCTCACTTACTTGATACAATTACTGGAGCAAGCTATCAGGGTCCGCTACAGGCCTGATGGCAATATCCCACTACCGGATGCCGAGGCCGAATTTGTCCGTAAATTGTCTGTGTCAAAACTCGCCCTTGATACCTTAGGACAAATGGTAGCCGACATCTCCGATACGATCTTCTTTATAGAACGCAATGCCCACAGCAAGACACAACTGCACGCATTAGCAATCAAAATGCACCAGTTGGTTCGTGCGAAATAGTTGGGGAAACGGGCTGTGTATATCCCCCTTTTTTTAACGTTAGCATGGTTTTTGATTATCTTTTTATTAACAGCAATTAAAGTACATTTGTTACAGTTTATTAAGTAATTACATTATGTTGAAATTCATGAGAAATAAGATCCTGATTCCGCTGTTGATAATGGGCGCGCTTGCTGCCTTTTTTTCATTTAAGTATACCGCAGCCAAATCAAGAACATCAGAAGATAAAAGGAAGCTGGTCATTGAGACCATCATGAAGACGATTCAGACAGCTCACTTCTCTCCAAGGGCTATTGATGATACGTTTTCTACCAGGGTATATCATAAGATACTTTCCCAGTTCGATTACGACAAATTGTTTTTTCAACGCGAAGATGTGAACAAGCTGAACGCCTATGAGTTTAAGATCGATGACGAGATCAAGATTGGCTCTATAGAGTTCTTCGACACATTTGATGCAATATACCTGAGGCGCACTGCCGCAGCAGAAAAGTATTATGCAAAGATCCTTTCAAAACCGTTTACTTTCAACAGTGATGAGACCATGCATGTAAATGCGGAGAAGGATGAATATGCAGCCAACGAAACAGAACTGAACGAAAGATGGCGCCAGCACCTGAAATACAGGGTACTGGAGAAATATGTGCCGCTGAAAACTGAACAGGATAAAAAAAGGGAGAATAAAGATTCAGCTAAAGCAAAGTTTAAAACTGATGGAGAACTGGAAGCACAGGCACGCGAAGAAGTTAAGAAATTCTACGACCGTGTTTTCAAGCGTATTCACAAATTCAAAGATGATGAGCGCTTTATCGCTTACGTGAATATGATCGCTATAACCGAAGACCCGCACACTTACTACTTCCCCCCAAGGGACAAAAAGGACTTTGAGGCAAGTATGAGTGGTAGTTTTGTAGGTATTGGCGCTCGCCTTAGCCCTGAGAATGATAAGATCACTGTATCATCTGTAATTACCGGCAGCCCTGCATGGAAACAGGGAGAACTGAAAGCCGGAGATGAGATCATAAAAGTAGCACAGGGCGAAAAAGCACCTGTGGATGTGCAGGGTATGGAACTGAATGATGTGATAGACCTGATACGCGGCCCTAAAGGCACTGAAGTGCGCCTCACCGTAAAAAGGCCTGAAGGACTTACTAAGGTGATTCCCATTAAAAGGGATGTGATAGAGATCGAAGAAACATTTGCTAAGTCTGCAATAATCAAAGGCAATGAAGGGCCGATAGGTTATATATATCTCCCAGAGTTCTACGCAGACTTTAACCATACCAGTGGCCGCAGTTGTGCTACGGATGTTGCAATCGAAGTAAAAAAACTGAAAGAAGCGGGAGTAAAGGGTATCATTCTTGATCTCCGCTATAACGGTGGTGGCTCACTGGGCGATGTAGTGGATATGGCCGGTATATTTATAGGTAAGGGCCCTGTAGTTCAGGTAAAAAGTAACCGTGCTGCGCCTACCGTATTACGTGCCAACTCTTATGACAGTGCATTGTATAGCGGACCGCTTGCTATAATGGTAAATGAAAACAGCGCATCTGCATCTGAAATACTTGCGGCAGCAATGCAGGATTACAAACGTGCCGTAGTAGTAGGTGCAATGACCTATGGCAAGGGCACTGTGCAGAAAATGGTGGACCTGGATCAGGTACTCGACCCGATGACCCGCCTGCAGATAGCCAACGATACAGGTGGTATGATCGGTGCATCATTGGGATCCTTAAAGCTGACCATGGAGAAATTCTACAGGGTAAACGGCGGTTCTACGCAGTTGAAAGGCGTGATACCCGATGTGATCATACCTGATATCTATGATAGCTATGATGACGAAGAACTTGGCGAACGCAATAACAAAAGCGCATTGGCTTGGGATGAAATAGCTCCTGCCAATTACAGGCCTACCGCCACGCTTGGCAATGTATCGCAGGTTACTGAATTAAGTAAGAGCAGGATCAATGCTAACCCTACCTTTAAGGTGATACAGGAAAGGTCGGAATATATAAAGAAACGCAGAGTGGATAATACGGTTTCTCTGAATGAGGCGAAGTACAAAAAAGACCTGGAAGAAATGAACGCCATTACTCAGAAACAGGAAGAGCTGCAGAAAAAAGCTACCCTCCTGGAAATGGCCAACATACCGGCTGACCTTACCAGGATAAATGCAGATACCGTATCGATCGCTAAAAACAAAGAATGGCTGAAGAACGTGGGTAAGGACATCTATGTTGCCGAAACCGTGAATATATTGTACGATCTGCCAAAGTCTGCCATGAAAGTATCTATGGGAGGGGCAATAAAATAACAACATTTAGAAATACAATTGAAAAGCGGGCTTCGGCCCGTTTTTTCGTTTTTGGCTAACGCGTAGGCCGCCGAATTGAAAAAAATGTTTATTTTAACCCTGATTTAAACATAACTATTGTTCCCTGCATGAAGCAACCCTTTCTGAATAAGCAACTCCTGATACTGGCCGCTATATGCGTCCTTACTTTCATTTGTTTCAGCTACACGTTACAGAACCAGTTCACTAACTGGGACGATGATTATTATGTAACGAATGACCCATATATCAAAGCGTTTACCGCTGAGAATCTAAAGATCATTTTCACCGAGGATATTACTAAGAACAACTACCACCCATTATGTATGCTTTCTCTGGCAGTGAATTATCACTTCTCTGGCCTCAACCCTATGCCTTATTACCTCACCAATATACTTATCCATATAGCCAACCTTATCCTTGTATTTTTCCTGCTGATGCAGTTATGCAAACGGCTGAAACTGGATGATAACAGTATTCTCTTCATAGCTTCTTTCGGCGCATTATGGTTTGGCATACACCCTATGAGGGTAGAATCGGTATCATGGATAGCCGAACGTAAGGATGTCTTGTATGCCTTCTTTTACATGGCAGCCATGATCACCTACCTGCGCTATACCGATGAGCAGAAAATGAAGTGGTACTGGATCACCTTCCTGCTATTCATAGCGTCCTGCCTATCTAAACCTATGGCTGTCGTGTTCCCAATGTCGCTGCTGTGTGTCGATTTTTTACTTGGCAGGCAATTGACCCGCAAGCTCGTAACCGAAAAAATATTGTTCTTCCTGGTGTCGCTCGTTATTGGTGCCATGGCATTTTATACGCAAAACAAGACCGGCGCTGTAGCCTCCTTTGGCGTACTGACCATTGCCGAGCGGGTAATGTATGCAGCCTATGGATTTATCATGTATATATCCAAACTCTTTAACCCTACCTATTTATCTACCTTTTACCCCTACCCTTACCGCTATACCACAGGTTCATTACCCTCCATATACTATGCCGCACCGTTCATTGCTATCGCCATATTGTCTATACCAATGCTCATTACGTATAAGCGCTACCCTGCTTACTTCAGGGTCATGGGATTTGGGTTGGGTTACTTCCTGGCCAATGTAATATTTGTATTGCAGTTCATCTCCGTAGGCGCGGCTATTATGGCCGACAGGTATTCTTACGTGGCTTACTTCGGTCTGTTCTTCCTCCTGTTCTACTTCATGAACGAGGTGCGCCGGCGATTCCCTGCATTCAAAACAGCGTTGCTTGCATTCTTATTATTAGTATCCGGTGGGCTTGCTTATGGTTGCTACCAGCGTACCTACGCATGGCACGATTCGGAAACGCTACTATCTGACGCTATAGAAAAATACCCATACAGGGCGCTGTTGTCTTACAAATGGCTGGGCAATTACTACCTCGATAAAGGCGACCTGGACAAGGCCCTGGAAACATACAGTGTACTGACTACTATACGTGCGGCTGATGCCAAGGTGTATGATAATGTAGGCAATATATACCGCAGCCGCAAGGACTATAAGAATGCTATGGCTGCATACGAACAGTCACTCGGCGTGCAGAACAATGTCTATAAAACATACCTCGACAGGTCTATGGTATATACCATACTTGGCGATACCGCAAATGCACTGAAAGACTATGCGATAGCCTACCAGCTGAATACCAACTCAGAAAAGATACTGGCAGACACCTGTTTCAATTATGTGCAACGCGGAGAGTTCGACAAGGCCATAAGCGAGTATAATATGATGACCCTGTTCAACAATACAAATCCTTTTTACTACTTCTACCGCGGTGTATGCTACTTTAGTAAAAACAATATGGCAGCAGCCATCAATGACTGGCAGTACGCAATACAGTTCAATAACAAGGATGTACTGCTATCAGCTACCTATAACCTTAGCGTTGCATGCGACTCTGTGGGCAAAGATTCACTTGCCGTACATTATGCCGAAATGGCGCAGGGCCTGGGCTATAAAGTAGAGCCTGAATACATGGAAAAACTGAGAACCAAAGTGGCTAAAAAGAGTAAGTGATCTTTGGGTTAAGCTTTTGCTGTTGTTGCCCTCTTTGTCACTTTCTGCAAAAATAAGCCCCCTGCAATAGCCATTGGTATTCCAACCGCAGAACCTTCGATAGTGAATACGACGATATGCTTTTGAAGTCCCGTTAGTCCCGCCAGCAATATCGGCTCCAGTGGTGTAGCTATGCAGGTGCCTATCACTATTCCGATAATTGATGACAGGATACTGTATAGTGTCCATCGCTTTAGTTGAAGGTAACGAGTAAGCAGGATGCCATTGACAACGGATATAGTAATGAACAGGAATACAATATCTACCGGAGCTCCCACTCCATAATACCCTGCCCAGAACAACACTACGGGAATAATGATATAGGCGACCCAATGCTTCATAATACTGATGCCGAATAAGATACTGGTTGCTCTATTCTGGCAAACCAACAGTATTACGGTCATACCGATCATAGACACATTGTGCATGATCAATTGCGGGATCGACAATTGAAAATCATGTTCACCCGTAAACAGGTGGCTCACAACACTATGAAAAAACCAGCCGAGTAAAAAGCCGAGGGATTGATAAAGCGCCCATACTTTAAAGACATTCTTGTTGTTCATATTCTTTTTGCAACAAAAATATCCCGGCTGTTTCGCGGAAAATTGGAAAAAAGCGACATTCTTACTCAGATCACTGCCCTGATCTCTGTTCCCTCAGCTCTACCCGAAAAATATGCTTTAGGATGAAACCCGGAAAACTCCTTGAAATCATGAATGAAATGCGACTGGTCGTAATAACCGCAATCATAAGCGATCTCCGTCAACGATTTACCCACACTCTTATATTCATTAAGCGCAGATTGGAACCGGATGATACGGGAATATAACTTAGGTGAAAAGCCGGCGTACATGGTGAATTTGCGTTCGAACTGCCGCAATGATAAGTTGTGTGCTGATGCCAGCCCCCGTATATCTGCTTGCCCTTTTGTACGGATCACATGCCTCACCGCATCAGGAAGGTGTATATGGTTTGCGTTTGATGCCGCAATCCTTTGTTCAAAAAAAGCGGTCATGATCCTGATCCGGTCATTATTGTCTTTCGCAGTCATGATCCTGTCTTCCAGGTCCATGCCATCTCTGCCCAGCAATGTGTGCATATCCACTACCTGGGTATTCAACTCGCTTGCAGGCATAGAGAACAGCAACGGTATGGCATACGGGTACAGGTACACACCAAACAAGGCAAACCGATGCACTGTAGCTATTTTTAAAAAGCGGGAGGTCTGGCCATATATGTAAGATGTCGGCATTCCTTTATCTTCAATAGCTGTGTCTTTAAATTGACCGTTGTACTCAAATACCATATCTGCATAGCCATCTGCCATCGCATGGTATATATACGGTGCATCAGCGCTACCCTCGCCTTCCATATACCAGAAAGACTTTACACAGGCAGCGACAGATAATGGTGGCGATATCAGTTTAAAGGTCAGCGACATTGATCGGATCGTTCTCTGTGAAAATACTAAAAACTTCTTTTGCAGGTATAAATCAATAGCAATTATGTATTTGCGAAAGGATGTATTATTTTGCGGGTACTAACTCCATTATGCGCTACATCTTTTCTTTACTGCTGTTACTGGTAATACTGCCATCATGCCACAGCCATCGCAAAGCGATGAAACGAAAGGTGGCTCAGCAACGTGCCGCAGAAGCTAAGAAACCTATTGTACGGAAAATAACCGTAGAAGAATATATAGCGGCTTATAAAAGTGTAGCGGTGGGCAATATGCGCAAGTATGGCATCCCGGCCAGCATTATATTATCGCAGGGCATATTGGAATCAGCTAATGGTAACAGCAACCTTGCCCGCTATGCCAACAATCACTTCGGGATCAAATGCACCAATGAGTGGAAGGGCAAAACATACTACATGAACGATGACAGGCCCAATGAATGTTTCCGCAAATACCCGAGCGTTGAGGCATCCTACCAGGACCATGTGGACTTTCTGAAACGGCCACGCTATGCAGCATTATTTAACCTGCGCACCAAAGATTCAAGGGCTGGGCAAACGGGCTGAAAAAAGCCGGCTATGCCACAAATCCCAAATATCCGGAACTGCTGATCGCCATTATAGAAAAGTACGGATTACACAAGTACGACTAAACACACTATAATTAACAGTTTTATTCATGTATAGCGCAAAATAACTGCCTGCTATGGTTATATTTGCTTTGCAAACCACACACCTGAAGAATTGATGAATATAAAAAAATTACTGATCGCCAACCGCGGAGAGATATCTATACGCATATCACGCGCAGCCACCGAACTGCACATACCCACGGTAGCCATATATACATACGAGGACAGGTACTCACTGCACAGGTACAAGGCAGATGAGGCCTACCAGGTAGGCGAAGATAATGAACCGCTTAAGCCATACCTGGATATGGATGCGATCATAGAAGTGGCAGTGAACTGCGGAGCGAATGCTATCCATCCCGGTTACGGTTTCCTTTCCGAGAATGCCACCTTTGCCCGTAAGTGCGCAGAGAATGGCATTATATTCATAGGCCCGAGGCCTGAGGCTATGGCTGCATTAGGCGATAAGGTGACCGCAAAAGAAGTAGCTAAGAAAGCAGGCATACCAATAATAGAAAGCAACATACCCGACCTCAACGATATTACCACAGCTTTGAGCGAAGCACAAAGAATTGGTTACCCGCTGATGCTCAAAGCAGCATCGGGCGGTGGTGGCCGTGGTATGCGTGTGGTAAGGACAGACGAAGAACTAAAGAAATCTTTTCCTGAGGCAAGAAGTGAGGCAAAGAACGCTTTCGGCGATGATACCGTGTTCCTCGAAAAATTCGTGGAGCGGCCAAAACATATCGAAGTACAGATAGCGGCAGACAGCCACGGCAACATTGTACACCTTTACGAGCGCGACTGTTCCGTACAGCGTCGTTTCCAGAAAGTTGTGGAGGTTGCACCGTCATCTTCCCTCAGGCAGGATACACTTGATAAACTATATCAATACGCAGTGAACATAGCAACTGCGGTAAATTATAATAACCTCGGAACAGTAGAATTCCTGGTAGATGCGGATGAAGGCATTTACTTCATAGAGGTAAATCCACGCATACAGGTAGAGCATACCGTTACAGAAATGATAACAGGCGTGGATCTTATCAAGACCCAGATATTCATAGCATCTGGTCATAAACTGTCTGATCCGGAGATCGGGCTTGGCGATCAGGCTAAGATACCCAAGATCGGTTTTGCTATGCAATGCCGCATCACTACAGAAGACCCGTTGAATGACTTTAAGCCCGATTATGGTACATTGGTAACTTACCGTAACGCAGCGGGCTTTGGCGTTCGCCTTGATGAAGGTAGTACCTATCCCGGCATGAAGATCAGTCCGTTCTTCGATTCTATGCTTGTTAAGGTGAGTACGTCAGGCAATACGCTTCGTGATGCTACTCTGAAAATGCATAGGGCGCTGCGCGAATTCCGTATCCGTGGAGTGAAAAACAATATTCAGTTCCTGGAGAACCTGATCACGCATGAGGAATTCATTTCCGGTGATGCAACAGTAAATTTTATCCAGGAACATCCCGAACTGTTCACCTACACCCTTCGCCAGGACAGGGGCACAAAGATGCTCAGCTACCTGGCAGAAGTGACCATGAATGGCAACCCAGATGTAAAAGTAAACACTCATGTACCCTACCCTAAAGGCACAAAGGACATACTTACCGAACTTGGGCCTGACAAATTCAGCCAATGGCTGAAAAACGAAAAGAAAATATACTATACAGATACCACGATGCGCGATGCGCACCAGAGCCTGCTGGCCACACGTATGCGTACCCGAGATATGCTTAAGGTGGCCAAAAGCTTCGCAATAGCTTTCCCGCAAACATTCAGTATGGAAGTATGGGGTGGTGCAACATTCGATGTGTGTATGCGCTTCCTGA
>CAYZKL010000018.1:24213-48179 GCA_964478855.1 uncultured Flavipsychrobacter sp. | reverse complement strand
CCTGCGACCCCCTGGTCCCAAACCAGGTGCGCTACCGGCCTGCGCTACTCCCCGTCAATCTCACTCTTCCGGTACTTATTCTGAAACCAGTGAACAGTTGCCTGTTTTCGTGATCAAGAATTTCTTGTTTTACTTCTATCAAAAAGCAGCGGTGAGGGCGGGATTCGAACCCGCGATACGCTTTAGGGCGTATGCCAGTTTAGCAAACTAGTGGATTCGGCCTCTCTCCCACCTCACCTTGATCGGCCTGTGAATTTTCACTCACTTTCCTGCCATTCCGTTTTAAGGGACTGCAAAGATAATAGAAAGTTGGAAATGAGCAAATGAAATTCTGCGTTGAAACATATTTTATATAGCGTCACATGCCTGGCCTTCTATCATGGGCCTAAATGCTTGCCAATTGGACCTTTTGCTGCAGTTCCAACAGGTTCTCTTTATACTCTGTATCGGTATCCATCAGGTTCTCCACTGTCTGGCATGAGTGGATGACCGTAGTATGGTCGAAGCCGCCAAAGTGGTCGCCAATGGTCTTGAGCGATTGCTTGGTGAATTTTTTCGCGAAATACATCGTTATCTGCCTTGCCAGTACCACTTCGCGTTTACGCGTTTTGGTAAGCAGGCGGTCGTAAGAAACATTGTAATAATCACATACCAGTTTCTGGATGTTCTCAATGGTCATTTCGCGTGCAGCGGTCTTCACAAAGTTCTTCATCACACGCTTAGCAAGGTCGAGGTCGATCTCTTTCTTGTTGAGCGTAGCCTGTGCAAACAATGCAATAAGGGCTCCTTCGAGTTCACGTACATTGCTCTGGATATTGTAAGCTACGTAACGTACCACCTCTTCCGGTATCTCCAGGCCTTCCTGGCGCATTTTTACCTGTAGTATCGCCTGTCTTGTCTCGAAGTCGGGTGCCTGTATGTCGGCATTGAGTCCCCAACGGAAACGGCTGAGCAGACGTTCCTGCATGCCTTCCATATCACGCGGTGCCGTATCGCTGGTCAATATGATCTGCTTGCCGCTCTGGTGCAGGTGATTGAATATGGCAAAGAATACATCCTGTGACTTAGGCGCCGATACGAACAGATGAATATCGTCGAGTATCAGTACATCTATCAACTGGTAGAAGTGAATAAAATCATTCACCTCATTATTCTTGGAATGGTCTATGAACTGGTTAATGAATTTCTCAGCGCTTACGTACAGTACAGACTTGTTGGGGTGGAGCCTGCGCACCTCGTTGCCGATGGCCTGTACGAGGTGGGTCTTGCCCCAGCCAACACCACCAAATACTACCAGTGGATTGAATGAAGTGGCGCCGGGTTTTTTAGCTACGTGAATACCTGCGGAGCGGGCAACACGGTTGCAATCACCTTCCACATAGTTTTCGAAGATGTAATTGCTGTTGAGCTGCGGGTCGATCTGCATACGCTTAAGACCCGGGATAGCATAAGGAGTTTTTATATTGTGCGGATCGCTCAGCTTGAGCGGCATATCCACATAGTTATCTTCTTTGTTAGGCCTTGGGTGTGTGCTGCCCGGCATATTGATAGAAGCGGGATTGCGCTGAGATGAACTACTTTCCATCATAATGCGGTATTCCAGCCTGCCAGCCTTACCCAAAACTCTTTTTATGGTTTTGCCCATGAGCTCCACATAGTGCTCTTCCAACCACTCATAAAAGAACTGGCTTGGTACCTGCAGTGTAAGCACATTATCATTGAGGCCAACAGCCTTAACGGGTTCAAACCATGTCTGGTAGGTACGCCAGTTAACGTTATCCTTTATGATATTCAAACATTTCTCCCATAGTTGTTCTGCTTCGGTTAAAACATTGTTAGTAGTATTGTAAAGATGTTTATCCATATTATGAAACAACGTTCATCAAGTTAATTCAAATTTGTTAATTCAGTTACCGAAGCAAGGTCGAAGTGTTGTGCAATCGAAATATTCTTTCGATCACAGGGGCTTATTAATTTTCTTTTAAATAAAGTTATTATTTTTTTTCGGACACCACGACTCTTTTTTTTCGACCTTTTACACGGGTACCTGCTTTTTGGAAGCAGGAGGACGAAATTGATAACATTTTGTTGAAAAAAAAAATTGATTCGCTATTGTTTGTTTAAAAAAACTTACAGTGTGGGGCTGAGAAAGT
This sequence comes from uncultured Flavipsychrobacter sp., assembly GCA_964478855.1. GTDB lineage: Bacteria > Bacteroidota > Bacteroidia > Chitinophagales > Chitinophagaceae > Nemorincola. The sequence continues at coordinate 46,026 of CAYZKL010000018.1, read as the reverse complement.
TTGGTATTTTTTTCGTGCCAGAAGTTGCAAAAAAAGTGCAAAAGCCAAATTTTATTTTTTGTCTGTGAATCAGTCATGATTGCAGGTGATATCCGGCTGAACGTATTGACAGTAAAGGGTTTTGGCGGATTTTTGATTTTAATCAGGAATCGTAATTAAGCAGAATAATTTACACTACCAAAAAAAAGAAAAAATTTATTTTTCGAAAATTTCCAGAAAAAATATCTACGAATTTCCAATCATCTTCTTCGAGTACGTGACATATGGGGTTAAAAAACGTAAGGTATATTTTCGACTATTTTTTAACCCAGGAAACCCCTTGTTTTTAATCGGAACAAGGATGAATAGTGAGGGTGAAAAAGCAGGTGAATTGTGTATAGTGTTCGGGTGTAAAAAAATAAGCCCGCGAAGATCATTCGCGGGCCATGTAAAAAGGGATAAATAATGTACTAAATTGCCCTGTTCGGGTCGAAAGCTTCAAGTTCGTTAGCTACGGCAGTAAGGAAGCTGGCACCAAGTGAGCCATCAACGATACGGTGATCGTAACTGAGCGATAAATACATCATGTGGCGGATAGCAATTACATCGCCATCCGGAGTTTCCAGTACCATAGGGCGCTTTTTGATAGCACCTACCGCCAAGATAGCCACCTGAGGCTGATTAATGATAGGTGTACCCATAAGGCTGCCAAATGTGCCTACATTGGTAACCGTAAATGTACCGCCCTGTGTGTCGTCAGCCTTCAGTTTATTGCTACGGGCCGCATTTGCCAGGGAATTTACCTCTTTGGTAAGGCCCAGGAGGTTCAGGGTATCGGCATTTTTGATAACCGGTACTATGAGGTTGCCGGAAGGCAGAGCGGCTGCCATACCTATATTAATGTCTTTTTTCAGAATAATGTTAGTGCCATCGAGGCTACAGTTGATCATCGGGTACTTGCGGATGCAGTTAACGATGGCCTCGAAGAATATAGGCGTATAGGTGATCTTTTCGCCATATAGCTGCTCAAATGATTTTTTAGACTTATCGCGCCATTTAACGATGTTGGTAACATCGGCCTCAGTGAAGCTGGTAACGTGGGGAGAAGTAGCCTTGCTGCGTACCATATGATCAGCTATGAGCTTACGCATACGGTCCATTTCTATTATTTCCACATTGCCGGTAACAGGCGCAGATGTGGCCGGCTTAGGAGCCGAAGCTGCAGGTGCTGCCACAGGTGCAGGCTGCGCAGCAGGAGCTGCCTGTGGTGCTGGGGTATTGCCACGGTTGGCTACATAGTTAAGAATATCTTTTTTACTTACCCTGCCTTCGTTCCCTGTGCCGGGGATCTGCTCCAGCTCAGCCATGCTGATACCTTCCTGGCCAGCGATATTGAGGACAAGGGGAGAGTAGAAGCGTGCGCCATTGCTCTGAACTGCAGCCGGAGCAGCCTGGTATTGCTGTACGGGAGCAGCAGGAGCAGCAACAGGGGCTGCCGGAGCAGCCTGCTGTACCGCAGGAGCTGCAACTGCCTGTGCGGCACCACCAGCATCTATACGGGCAATAACGGCACCTACCGGAACAACGTCATTTTCTTTATACAGCAATTCGGTGATAACACCGGCAGTAGTGGAAGGAACCTCGCTGTCCACCTTATCGGTAGCAATATCCAGCAGGGTCTCATCCATCTTTACCTGGTCGCCCGTTTTTTTGTGCCATTTCAGCACGGTTGCTTCCATGATACTCTCACCCATCTTAGGCATTACAAGATCAACGATGGCCATAATATGATTTTAATGTTTTATTTTAATTGGAACGGTGCAAAATTAATCAAATGAAGGTCAAAAGTAAAAAGTAAATATAAAGACAGTATCCACAATCCGTTTTAGTTAGGAGAATCCCTGTAATCCCTTCTTTTTACCAGTTTCAGGTCCTGCAATATGGCAGATTTTACATTAAGTGTGAAATTAAAGCTTTTTCTGGGGCCAAATGGAACTGTCTGGAGGTGCATGGCCCAGCAGTGGAGATCGCGGTAGATATCTATAGAAGTTAAGGTCATTTGTTTATAATCGAAATTGTACCCGCTGGTCACATTTAGTTTCCAGCGTTTTGTAACCTGTACTTCGCCCTGGAAAGTAACCGACTGGCTGACGATGACAGTATCGCTCAGTGAGAAGAAGGAATATCGTTTGTCCACATTGAGGGCATAGCTGATATTAAAGCTCCAGGGTACATCGAAGTCCATGTAGTCGTTGTAGCCGGCATTGCGCATTACCCTTCCGTATTCTGCACTATTGGCACGGGCCTTACTTTCATTGGTCTGTTTGGAATGAAAGTTGGTACCTAATGATACGTTGGCATTAGTAAAGCGTGCTATGCCGCCGTTGTCAGTTTGTAAATTCTGAAGGCGGCGACCATTTATGTAGTCGAAAGCGTAAGGATCGAAAGCTGCAGCTGCACTGATGTTAACCTTCTCCATAACATTGGTTCGGAAATTGATACTGGCAGTGCTCCACTGGAAGGAATCGACAGCAGGGTTGTAAGAAATTGCACCACCGAAACCATCTATCAGGGTGATGTTTTTATAGCCTGTGGTTGTGTCTTTTGATGAGCGAACTTTGATCTGCAGGTTATTGTTCAATCCCAATGTAACAAGGCCTGACTTGCCGTATGGTGGAAAGCCAACTATAGATGAAGCATAAGGAGAAAGGTATGAATAGGTTAGGGGAGAAGTAGAAGAATCGAGACGGGTGCGGTAATAGTAGTTGAATGGTGGTGCACCAAAGTCGGGATGGTAGGATAGGCCGACAGAAGGAGTAACCACATGGCGTATACCCCGGAGTTTACCTTTTTTGAACAACTTCATACCGTAAATACGGGTAGAGAAGCTGACACCGGTACTAAAATCGCGAGCAGTATAAAATCCGTAAGACTGTATGCTATCCACCTTCTGATCAATGGCGTTATAGCTCTGGTATATCTTATTATTCAGCCAGTATTCGTTGTAGTTCAAATTGAATGACACATTGATATACCGCCATAAAGTATAAGAAGCACTTACCGGTACCGTGTGGTGTATGCCTGACTGGAACTGGTCTGTACCAAGCCTGGCGAAACTGAAGGTGCTGTCGTAAAAAGTAATACGGTTGAGCATGTCAAAAGTATAGCTGGCTGTGATCTTGTCGTACCAATGTGAGCCTATGCTATGCTTGTTCTGGAAAGGGTTTATCTGTGTGACATGAAAGTTGACAGCGGGTAGTGTAACATTGACCTGCTTGGTAGTAGTATTCTGACTATGAAGCGCACTGATCGCGAGGCCTATGGGTTTGCTCTGCCAGTTTTTAGCATAAGTAATATTAGACGCGTATTGGTTATTCAGTATCTGGTTGGGGTCGTAGCTGTTATTGGAATAGAAACTGGATGTACCTGCCTGAACAGATGCACTGAAGCTTTGTCCGGGTACAGCTTTTGCATCAGACTGGTGGGTCCAGTTGACCATGAAATCTTTGGTTACAGAGGCGCCTGGTTCAAAATCTTCCCCGGTCTTATTATATGCATACGAGTACCGGAGCGCACCCCTGTATTGATACATTGAATAATAGTTGGAAGTTCCGGTCACGGCGTAACTACCTTTAGTATAAATATCGGCCTGTGTCAGCAGATCGATATGGTCATTGATGTAATAATAATATCCGCCATTACGCAGGCCGAGTCCACGAGCCTGCTCGATGGTATAAGTAGGCAGTACAAAGCCAGATTTCTGCTTTTGTGATGTAGGGAAAATGCCGAAGGGTAACCACAGAAAAGTAGGCACGTTCTCGATAGCCAGGTTGGCCGGGCCAGAGACCGTAACCTTGCCGGGGATGACCTTAATCCTATTGGCCTTGATACCAAAGTGAGGAGTATCGAGGGCGCAAGTTGTATAGATACTGTGGAGGCCATAAATAGTCTGGTCGGGGTTTCTCTTTATCTGTTCGCTATACATATACCCCTCACCGTACTGGGTATGCACATTTCTTACAATGGCCCGCTTACTTTTTACATTGTAGTCTATTGATTCGTACCTGAATGTTTCGGCTCCTTGCTTGAACGTTTGTTTTTCGGTACTGGTATCACTACGCCACTTGTACCGCCCTGCGCTAATAACATTGGTGCTTTGATCGAATGTGGATTGCTCTGCTTTTAATTCAATATCTTCATAGGTGACTTTTACCTTTTTGTAGAGGTAGAAGATATTGTGCTCCATATCCAATACCGCAGAATCCGCAGCATCTGCATTGATCACAGACGTCATAGCGTCTTTTGATATCTTAATTCCTAAAGAACTTTCGAGGCTGCTACGCTTTGAAGAATCAGATGATGACAGGGAATCTTTTTTTGATAAGGAGTCTGTTTTTAAACTATCAGAAGTATTGTTAAAACTGATACTATCCTTAGCGGTAAGGACAGAATCGAGTACCGGTGACTTAGTTTGACAAATTCCTTTATTTGTTATAAAGAATATAAAAATGATTGCTATACAGGGAGTAAAGCAACGCAATGATGAGAAATTATAAATAAATTTACCGCTCAAGCTCATGAACGTGGCAAAAATAGTTATTTGAAGCCGAGGTTTAGTTAGTTTGTACATTTAATCTTTTGTGAAACATATATGCGTAGTAAATTCATTATATTCATATTGCTCCTTTCGGCTGTACCAGGTATAATATCGGCCAAAGGGAAGAAGATATCAAAAGTGGTCATAGATGCCGGGCACGGGGGTAGAGATATAGGTGCGCAAGGATCATTTTCGAGAGAGAAAGATATAACGCTTGCTGTATCGCTGAAACTGGGCAGGATCATCAATGATAGCCTGAAACCAGTAGAGGTGGTTTATACCAGGACTACTGATGACTTTCCTACACTTGTGGACAGGCATGAAATAGCCAATAAGGCAAATGCAGACCTGTTTGTAGCAATACACGTGAACTCTACCCCATATACCTATACCAAGGTACTGGAGGGATATAAGACGATAACCAACAAGAAACACAAGAAGGTCAAACAGCCAATCTACAGGACAATACGGCATCATACTACGAAAGCACAAGGCGTGGAAACATTTGTACTGGGTCTGCGCAGAAATTCACAGAAAGAAAGTGCAATAGGTGAGTATGGTGAAAGTGTTGCAGAGCCGGGCCTGCTAAATGAAGACGATCCACAGACGGCTATTATAATAGCTCAATACTCACAAGCGTTCCTGAGTCGTAGTATAACGTTGGGTACACGTATACAAGAGCAGTTTGCCTCATCAGGCAGGCCTGACCTGGGGGTAAAACAAATGAACCTGGAAGTGCTGGCAGGTAGTGCTATGCCGGGCGTGCTTGTGGAAATAGGATTCATCACGAATGAGGAAGAGGAAGCGTACCTGAACTCAGAGAAAGGACAGTATGAAGTGGCTATGTCTATATTCAAAGGCATCAGGGCATATAAAGCTGACGTAGAGAAATAGCATAAAAAAATATTTTAATTTTTTTTAGTTTACCGGAGCGAATGTGATACATTTAACCTTGTAAAAATAAGTTGCCGCTATATCTGTAGCGGAATTTGTATTTTCACGGTTGTTTTTTATCTTTATGCTCATTAAAAAAATACAATACTAATGAAGACCCCTTTTAAAACACTACTATTATCCGCAATGGTTGCTATTGTAGCCATACTAACTATAACCAACACAGCATGTAACAGGGATAAATGTAAGACCATAGTTTGTGCTCACGGTGGTGTTTGCAATAACGGAGCCTGTGTTTGCCCATCCGGTTATGAAGGGCCTAACTGTGAAACCATCTCCCGTACGAAGTTTCTAGGCAACTGGTCAGTATTTGAAAAAGGCTCTGTAACCGAAGCTGCACAGTACCCTATAAGCATACAGGCGACTACCAATATAACAGATGTTGTGATCAACAACTTTTATAACTACTTCCGTACCCCGATCAAGGGCTATGTACAAGGTGATACCCTTTATATACCTAACCAGCAATATGAAGGAAAAGTATTGTTCGGTATCGGTTATATCTATTCGAGCGTAACTTACGGACAGTATGCAGCTATATCTATGAGGTATGAAATAATAGATACTGCGACCCAACTGGTTAATGACTTTGGTTATTATGAACCAGATGGCAGCAATCCATCAGCATGGAACAAATAAAATAGGATTTTTGATTATATTTATATAGTGCCTCCAAGAGAGGCACTATTATTTTGTTCGAAAAATAATTTAATCGTTTGATTAAATTATTTGTTTAAATCAAAATAATAATAGAATTTTGTGCCTGAATGAATCAGCAAGAGGACGTAGAAAAAAACGAATCGACCGAAGAAAAAATAAAGGAGGCTGCCCGGAGGGTATTCACCAGGAAAGGGTATGCGGCTACGAGAACACGTGATATAGCTGAAGAGTCGGGGTATAATCTTGCATTGATCAACTATTATTTCAGGAGTAAGGAAAAGTTGTTTGACATCATTATGCTGGAACAACTGCAGGCATTCATATATAGTGTGGTAGGGATAGTTAATGACGAGCAAACCAGCCTGATGGAGAAGGTAGAAGTATTGGTAGCCCATTACATAGATATGCTGATCAAAAATCCAGGACTTCCATTATTCATTCTTAGTGAAGCAAATGCAGATCCTATGAAGCTGATAGCGAGAGCAGGGTTTGACGATCTGAAACCTGAACAGATGTATATCGCAAAGCAATGGGCCGAAATGACCGCAGAAGGAGCGCCATTGCCGCCATTTAACCCGCTGCACCTGATGATGAATATTCTGTCGATGACCATTTTCCCGTTTGTGGCGGCACCTATTATGAAGAATAAGGTAGGGATCACTACAGAACAGTTCAATACCCTGATGGAAGAACGGAAAAAACTGATACCTATATGGATGAAGGCGATACTGATGAGCGGCAATATGCCTGATAGTGGTCACTTGAAATAGGTATTAGAGGAATTATGTTTGTGAACTTTAAAAATAACAAGGCAATATAACTAACGATGTATCGAAGAATAATCAGCATCATCATTTGCATACCTGTATTCTTATCTACAGCGAGCGGGCAGACCATATTTTCATCACTTGAGGATATGTGGCAATACGCTGAAGAGCATAATATGAATGTGCGCACCGCAAGATATGAGACCGAGAAATCACGGATAGCCAAGCAGCAGGCTTATAGCGCACTGCTGCCCCAGGTAGTGGCAACTGGCTCCTATGTAGAAAATACCGCATTACAGACTACGCTGATACCAGCAGTAATTTTTGGCGGACCGGCGGATGTGTACCAGCCGGTGCAGTTTGGCCAGCGATATATCTATGCGGGAGGCTTTACAGCACAAATGGATATACTGAATCCGCAAAGCTGGTACAATGTGAACATAGCGAGAGTGACTGAGTCCTATAACAGGGCAACAGTAGCTAATACAAAGAAGAGTATATACCAGCAAGTGGCTAACCAATACTATGCTTACCTGCTGATGCAGGAGGCTGCACGGCTGGCAACACAAAGCGAACGTATAGCAGACTCAGTGCTGCAAGCTGTTACCAATAAATACAAAGAAGGAAATGTGAATGAGGCTAATGTGGACCTGGCAAAGATAAACCTGGAGCGGGCGCAACAGAATATGATAACCGCAGAATACCAGATACAGACTGCAAAGAATAACCTGAAGAGCCTGCTGGGACTGACTATAAGAGACTCCATATTAATAACTGCAACACTGCAACGAACACAGGCAAGAACGACATCAACACCATTCAGCGAAGATCCGTCAATAAGGCAGGCATATTACCAAACGAAAATCGGCCTCAGCCAGTACACCGCAAGTAAGGGTGCTTTTTTGCCAACGCTAAGCGTACTATATAGTAACACTACCCAACAGAACAATAATACTTTTGAACCATTGCAGGGAGGTGCGGCATGGTACCCCGCTAAATACTGGAGCCTGCGTGCATCGTGGACGGTGTTTGGTGGAGGAAGTAAGCTACTGCAAACAAAGAAAACCAGGATGGGTTATGAGCAGTCAATGGAGCAGTATGAAAATGCTAAAAATCAATCGGCGATCAATGACGAAAACCTGAAACTGGCTTACCGTAAATCCGCAGCATTGCTAGAGAAAGCGGAGCATGTAATGAAACTCTCCTATGATAACTATATGCACATATCGAACAGGTATGAGGCAGGAATAGAACCACTGACAAACAGGCTAAACGCATTTACAGATTATATCAATTACCAAAACCAATACCTCAACAGTTTATCGGATATGCTGGTGCAGATGTACCAGGTGAAGATCCGCCAACACTCATTTTAATATGAAAAGAAGATCCCTTTTGCTGCCATTAGTGCTATTAGTATCGATAACAGCATGTAAGCCGAAGTATGATGAGGCCTCGCCCAAAATAGCGCCGGTAACGGAAGCTGTATTTGCATCAGGCAGTATAGAGCCAAAGGATGCGTACACTGTAACGTCGCTGTCTGACGGATTTATAGTGAAAAGCTATGTGTCGGAAAATGACCTGGTACGAGACGGGCAACTGCTTTTTCAGCTGGATAACAGGCAGCAGCATACGCAGGTGAATATAGCCCGCAACAACGTAGAATTTGCATCAGTTAACGCAGCCGATAACTCGCCAACCCTGATGCAGATAAAAGCACAGATAGATGCAGCGAGGGCAAAAATGCAGGCCGACTCTATAAACATGGCGCGGTATGAGCGGCTGTACACTACTAACTCAGTATCTAAGCAAGACCTGGACAATGTAAGGGTAGCCTATCAATCATCACTTAGTTCTTACAGGTCGGCAATAGAGAGTTATAAAGTGAATGCAGAAAAAGTGAAGCAGGACCTTGCCAATACACGTTCGCAATTGCAGAATGCGGAAGCAGGAAATCAATACTTTAACCTGGCAGCTATAGGCACCAGCAAGGTGTACCAGATATTTAAAAAACAAGGCGACCTGGTGCGTAAGGGCGACCAGGTAGCACAGCTCGGCAACCCGGATTCGATTGTTGTGAACCTGGATGTGGATGAAGGGAGTATAAGTAGAGTAATAGCAGGTCAGCAGGTGCTGGTGGAGCTGAATACCGAGAAAAACAAAACGTATGAAGCGAAGATCAGTAAAATATACCCGCACTTTAACGAGACATCTCAATCGTATAAAGTAGAAGCACGGTTTGTGACCGATGTGCCGGGACTGATACCTGGAACGCAATTACAGGCTAACATCATCACCAATAAAAAGGAGAAAGCATTACTGATACCGAATTCCTATCTGATGAGCGGTAAGAAGGTGCTGGTTATGAAGAATAAAGAAGTGGATACAGTTACTGTAACCACAGGAGTAGTATCGGATGAATGGATAGAAGTGCTTAGCGGACTTACAGAACAAGATAAAATAGCCAAGCAGAAATAATTGTCCTGCACGGATAGCCTGCATAAGCAGGTATAAAAAGATAAGCATGAAAGTAAGTGTAAATACAGAAATTGCTATTACCTACCTGGCATCACGAAAGAAGCAGACCCTTGTTGCTTCGCTTGGTGTGATGTTCGGTATATCTATGTTCATTTTTATGCAGTCGATGATGAAGGGTACGAATGACTATTTTGAAAAATCGTCGTTCAGTTCTACACCACATATAAGACTGTATAGTGAGAACAAGGTTGCAGATAACCATATGCTGGATAATTTCCTGAAGGATTCATCGGTGAAAATGCTGACCAATCCGAAGCAACTGAAACAAACGCAAGGGTTAACCAATCCTTATGGTATTATCAGGCAGCTGAAGGCAAACCCTGAGGTGGCCTTTGTAACGCCACAGGTAACAGCAAATGTGATCTATACTACCGGAAGCGTGCTGGTGAATGGTAATATATCGGGTGTGAGCATAACGGAGGAAGATCAAATGTTTGACGTGCAGGCGAACATGCTCAGTGGCAACCTGCATGACCTAGACAGGGTGAATAACGGCCTACTGATAGGCAAGGGTATAGCAGATAAGCTAAGCCTGCATGTGGGTGATAACATAACAGTACGTGGCGGTAGTGGTAATATAATGATCATGAGGGTAGTAGGAATATATGCCAGCGGAGTGAAACAAATTGATGACACGAGGTCGTATGCAAACATCATACAGGCACAGAACATACTGGGGAAAGACAGGAGTTATGTGACCGACATAAAAATAAACCTGAAGGACTATAACACGGCAGCCAAAGTGGCCCGTAATATAGAAGCGATAACCGGGTATAAAGCAGAAGACTGGGTGCAGGCCAATGAGCAACTTAAAACTGCATTCAAGATAAGAGCGATAATACTGAATTCGGTAATAGGGGTGATATTGCTGGTGGCCGGCTTCGGGATATACAACATCCTGAACATGACCATTTATGAGAAAATGAAAGAGATAGCAATACTGAAAGCTACCGGTTTTTCGGGCAGATCAGTTACGAGTATATTTCTGCAGCAGGCAGTATATATAGGCTTGATGGGCGGGCTGATAGGTATTATTGTAGGGTTCCTTATATCATACGCTTTGTCGAAAGTATATATAGGCAGCACGTCTGCTATGGGGACTCTGAAATATTTTCCTATGTCGTTTTATTTTCCTCATTATATAGAGGCTGTTGTTTTCGGAGTGCTGACCACATTTTTTGCTGGATTCTTCCCGGCAAGGAAAGCGGCAAAAGTTGATCCTGTAACCATAATACGCGGATAATGGCAGACATAGCATTGAAGGCGCAAGGCATAACGAAATATTTTCACGATCCTGTACAACAACAGGTGCTGAAGAACATTGACCTTTCGGTAAATAAAGGTGAATTCATATCGATAGTGGGTAAGTCGGGGTGTGGTAAGTCCACCTTGCTGTATGTGCTATCTACCATGGATAGGGACTATGAAGGAAAGCTGGAGATAAACGGCAAACTGGTGACAGGGCAGTCGCTGAATACGCTTGCGCACATCCGTAACGAATCCATAGGTTTTGTATTCCAGTTCCACTACCTGCTGCCGGATTTTACCTGCCTGAAAAATGTGATGATACCCGCGCTGCGTCTTGGTAAACTTTCCTATAAGGAAGCGGAAGAACGGGCCTATGAAAAACTGAAAATATTTGGTGTAGAGGACCAGGCGCTTAAAAAAGCCAATAAGCTATCTGGTGGGCAGCAGCAACGTGTGGCTATTGCGAGGTCGCTGATCAATAATCCGGCAATAATAATGGGTGATGAGCCTACAGGTAACCTCGATTCTAAAAATACAGGACTTGTATTCGACCTGTTTCAGCAGCTATCTAAGGAGATGGGGCAGACGATCATTACAGTGACGCATGATGAAGATTTTGCCAAACGATCGGACAGGATAGTAGTGATGGCCGATGGCGAGATACAGAGTCACGGGTGAGGTCATAAAGCAGCCTTAGTGCCTTCGTAGATATCTTTAAGATCCAGCGATACCTGCAGATGGGACAAGTGCAGTGACTGGTCGAGGCTGTTGTAATCTTTGAGTTCCCAAATGGCACTAATATTTATTTAATTACATCTTTTCAGGTAGAGCAATTCCCATCAGGTTCATAGCATGGCGAAGGACAGAAGCTGTCATGATGATGATCATTAGTCTAAGCTGTTTTTTCTCTTCACTTTCTGCTTTTGAGATACTATGAGCGTCGTAAAATGTATTGAACTGCTGCGCCAACTGGAACGCATAGTTGCATACGGAAGACGGATTGTATTCATCGGCCGCATCTGATAATACGTTAGCGTACTGCTCAAGAGAAAGAATGATCTTTTTCTCCTGTGGGAAAAGGTCCGAAGCCTGGCCAAATGCGGCGAATACGTCGGTGCCGGGAGTAAGTGGCATGTTTTCTTTGCGCAGTATAGAGCATATACGCGCATGGGCATATTGTATGAACGTTGCGGTATATCCATGCAGATCTATCGACTCTTTCGGGTCAAAGATCATCTTCTTTTTTGGATCTACACGAAGGAGGTAGAACTTAAGTGCGCCCATCCCTACTGTTTCGTAAAGGCGGGTAAGCTCGCCCGGGCCAAATCCTTCGGTCTTGCCGTTTTGTTCTGCCTGCTCTTTAGATAAGTTGATCATTTCGCTCACCATATCATCTGCATCCACAACCGTACCTTCACGGCTCTTCATTTTGCCCGTAGGTAACTCTACCATACCGTAAGACAGGTGGTATATACCGTCAGCGCAGGCTTCGCCAAGTTTTTTGAGTATCAGTTTCAGAACTTGTATGTGGTAGTTCTGCTCATCGGCAATTACATATACCGACTGGTCGATCTTGTAATCGTCATATTTGAGTTTTGCTGTACCCAGGTCCTGTGTCATGTAAACCGAAGTACCATCGCCACGGAGCAGGAGTTTTTCATCAAGACCATCTTCCTTCAGGTCTATCCAGACAGAGTTATCTTCTTTTTTGAAGAGTACACCTTTCTGTAATCCTTCTTCTACTATCTGCTTGCCGAGCAGATAAGTTTCGCTTTCATGATATACCTTATCGAATGTAATACCGAGGCGTTTGTAAGATTCATCAAATCCTTCGTAAACCCAGCCATTCATAGTTTGCCAGAGGTCACGCACCTGTGTGTCACCTGCCTCCCATTTGCGAAGCAGATCCTGGGCATCTTTCATTATGGGTGCTTCCTTCTCTGCAGTTTTCTCTTCCATGCCGCCCGCAACCAGTTTTGCTATCTCCTCTTTATAAACGTCATTGAACTTTACATAGTAGTCTCCCACGAGATGATCGCCTTTAATACCAGTTGAGGCAGGGGTTGCACCATTGGCATAACGCTCCCATGCTATCATAGACTTACAAATGTGTATGCCACGATCGTTGATGAGGTTTGCTTTGATCACTTCATTGCCGGTAGCTTTCTGTATCTCGGCCATAGCAGAACCCAGAAAGTTATTGCGTAGGTGGCCAAAGTGCAAAGGCTTATTGGTGTTAGGTGATGAGTATTCGATCATTACTTTGCGTCCGGTCTTTGCTTTCTCGCCGTAATGCGTATTAGTGTGATTCTGTTTGAGGAAAGATATCCAGATATCGTCTTTTAGCGTAAGGTTAAGGAAACCGCTCACGATCTCATAAGCGGAGAATAGTGCAGCGCCAGCAACAAGTTGATCGCCCAATTGTTTGCCTAATGCGTCCGGTTTTTGCCTTAATAATTTGACAAACGGGAACAGGACTACGGTATAGTCGCCGGAAAACTCAGGTTTTGTCTGGTTTACGGCAATCATACTGATATCTATTGCAGCATCGGGGTACAGATGAGCAAAAGCATTGACTGTGGCATTCTTTATTTGGGCGATAATCGTCATGTACTGATCTTATTTGTGGCAAAAATAGCTTTTTATTATGGTGTGTCCCAAATGGAGGAGTGGAGGTAGTGGTTTACCTGATGTACCGCCAATCGGCAGGGGATTTTTGTTGGGTATCATTCAGGTTAAAGGGGGTTTTTGTATCTTGCTGCCGTTATGAGTAAGGAAATTGTAGTGAGCGGCATACGCTCAACAGGGTATCTGCACCTGGGTAATTATTTCGGGGCGATACAGAACTATGTAATGATGCAGGAAAATTATGACTGTTACTTTTTTGTAGCAGATTATCATGCCCTGACCACGCACCCTGATCCTAAGGAACTGAAAGCAAATGTATTTCGTGTAGCGGCAGAAAATATAGCCAGCGGGCTGAATCCCGATAAAGTAGCATTGTATGCACAAAGCGATGTGCCGGAGATACCTGAACTGTACCTGATGCTGAATATGCTGGCGTATAAAGGTGAACTGGAAAAGGTGCCGACATTTAAAGATAAAGTGCGCCTGAACCCGGATAATGTAAATGCAGGCCTGCTTACTTACCCTGTGCTGATGGCGGCAGACATACTGGTGCACCGTGCGGTGAAGGTGCCTGTAGGTAAGGACCAGGAGCAACACCTGGAAATGGCACGCAACTTTGCACAGCGTTTTAATAACAGGTATGGCGAATTCTTCCCGGAGCCACAGGTGTTCCGGTTCAACAATGATACGGTGAAGATAATGAGCCTGGATGGTGTGGGTAAAATGAGCAAGAGCGAGAATGTGAATGCTACCATATACCTGAATGACGACGACGATACGATACGTAAGAAGATAATGAAAGCAAAGACTGATGCCGGCCCTACAGAACCCAACTCGGAAATGCCTGATTATATACAGAACATCTTCCTGCTGATGCACCTGACATCACCGGCCGGGATAACTGATACTTACCGCAGTGCTTATAACAACTGTAACATACGGTATGGTGATATGAAAAAACAACTGGCTGAGGATATGGTAGTGTTTGTGCGGCCTATACGTGAGCGTGCGGCAGAACTGCAGCAAGATGAGGCCCTGCTGCGCAGGATACTTAAAGAAGGAGCGGAAAAAGCCCGGGCCAGTGCCTCTAAAACAATAGAGGGCGCACGGAAACTGATGGGAATTAATTATTACTGATCATTTTTATACATCCTGTCGTATTTATTGAAATTGCTTTCTATATTGTGAAGGCTTACGCATTATTATTTTATGCCTCCAAAGAATATTACCAAACATATAGCTGTTGCCGGGAACATAGGCTCAGGAAAGACCACACTGACAGGCATGCTTGCCAGGCACTATAAGTGGGAGCCTCATTTTGAGGATATAGAGCACAACCCATACCTGGTAGATTTTTACGAAGACATGCCCCGCTGGTCGTTCAACCTGCAGATATACTTTTTGAACAATCGTATAAAGAACCTGATAGAGATAAGGGGAGGAAAAGAAACGGTGATACAGGATCGTACCATATATGAGGATGCGTGCATATTTGCCCCGAACCTGTTTGATATGGGGCTGATGACCAAGCGTGATTATGAGAATTACACATCATTCTTCCACAACCTGAAGACGCTGATAAAACCACCCGATCTGCTGATATACCTGAAAGCATCGATACCCACACTGGTGGACCAGATACAGAAACGCGGCCGCGACTACGAGGAGAACATAAGGTTGGACTACCTGAAAAGGTTGAACGGCTTTTATACCAAGTGGATAGAAAGCTATACCGATGGCCCACTTTTGGTAATAGATGTAGATAACTGCAACTTTGCCGAAAAAGAAGAAGACCTGGCGGATGTAGTTCGTAAAATAGACGCACAGCTACACGGACTTTTTTAATGTTGGTGTAACATAATCGCCTAAGCTGCGATATACTTATAAATGCTGCCGGATGGGATGGAACAAGTACATAGCTGTACTCTTATTGATATTACTGCCTTATTGCCTGCTTGCGGGCGTGATAAAGGGAAAAGTAACGGATGAGCATGGAATGCGGCTGCCTAATGCTACCATATACCTGGAAGGAACGACACTGGGCGTAAATGCTAATGGTAATGGCGATTTTGAACTGACCGTGGCACCGGGGCTGTATAAGGTGATCTGCCAGTATATAGGTTATAAGCAGTCCAGTTTCAATATATCTATTACCGGAAACGAAACTATAGAACACACCTTTGTATTGAAGGACCAGAGCCTGGAGATAAAGGAGGTAGTGATACATGCCAATACCGAAGATCCTGCATATCCCATCATCCGAAACGCGATCAACAGGCGTAAATTTCACCTGGACCAGGTACACTCATTCCAGACGGGCATATACCTGTAGGGGGTGGCGCGATCGAGGAAACTGCCTGATAAATTCATGGGGCAAAAGGTGCGCGATGAAGAGACCGTGGTGGACAGCATAGGTAAGGGAGTACTTTACCTGACTGAAGAAGATGCGGATTACTATGCTCTGGGTGATAAAGATAAAACGGTGATACACTCTGTACACGAAAGTGGTAATGATGGTGGAGTGGGGTTTGCGAGGTTTCCATCGGTGATCACATTTTACGACAATAATGTAAATGTGCTGGGCAGTGATTCGAGAGGGTTTATTTCGCCGATAGCTGAGAATGCTCTTTCGTACTATAAGTACAAATACGAAGGCCAGTTTGATGAGCAAGGCCATACTATTTATAAGATACGTGTGACGCCCAAGCGCGATTATGAGCCGTGTTTTACCGGCGCGATATACATTGTGGATGAAGACTGGGCGATACATAGCCTGAATATGCTACTGGCCAAACAATCGGGTATGGATATGTTTGATACGCTGCGAGTAGATCAGTTGTTCCTGCCACTGCATAAGGATACATGGGTGATCAAAAGCCAGGTACTGTATTTTACGGTTAACATGTTTGGCTTTGACATTACAGCAACCGGAGTAACCGTATATAATAAGCAGAAAGTAAATGAGCCGATACCGGATTCGATCTTTTCAGGTAATGTGATCAGTTCTTACGACAGGGGAGCCAATAAGAAGGACAGCAGCTACTGGAAAGACTCCCGGCCAATACCGCTGGAGCATGATGAAGTAAGGGATTTTGTGGTAAAGGACAGTGTAAAGAAAGTGACCAGTGATCCGGCATATGTAGATTCGGTGAGGAAAGTAAGAAATAAATTTAAGCCGTTAAGCCTGTTGATGAGTGGGTTCTCTTTTAGCAGCAAGCAATATAAGAACACCTATACGGTAAACTCCATACTGATAAGTCCGGGTAATGATAATGTGCTGAACTTTAATCTAGTTGAAGGGTTTAATGTAGCACCTAGGTTCGGTCTGCGGCACAGGGTGGATACTGGTAAATACCTGTATGGTGATGTAGCCTTCAGGTACGGGTTCAGTAACAGGCACTTTAATGCGGTAACAAGGCTGTATTATTTTACACGCGATAAAGAATTCCTGAACCGATCGTGGCTGTATGGTGTGGAGGGCGGACAATATGTGTACCAGTATAACCCGGCAAACCCTACGATACAATTTTATAATACTTACCAGGCACTGGTATTCAGAATGAACGACCTGAAACTATACGAGCGCAGGGATATAGCAGTATATGCGGGCCGTAACTACGGTGACGGGCTTAAGTGGTTTGTGAAAACATCTTACCAGCAGCGGGTACCATTGCAGAACTCTACCAATTTTACCATATTCAAGGGTAACATGGACGGTTATACCAATAACCTGCCTCCACACCTGCAACAAACAGCTACGGTATGGGAAAAGCATGATGCTGCTGTGATACACGCATCAGTGTCTTACAAGCCGGGTATCAAGTATATACAGTACCCGGATTATAAAGTCGCCAGTGGCGGGTCTAAATGGCCGCTGATCACTCTTACTTACGATAAGGCTATACCCGGTATCGTGAACAGCGTTGCAGATTACGATAAGTGGCGGGTGTCAGTAGTAGATGAGATGCGATTAAAGCTGCTGGGTAACCTGAAATACAATATTGCGGCAGGCGGATTTCTGAACGACAGGTATGTATCTATACCAGACCTGATGCACCTGTATGGCAACAGGGGAATAGGGTATGCATCGCCATACCTGCAAAGCTTCCAGGTAGCGCAGTTTTATGAATTCAGTAATAAGGAGAAACTTTACGGTGAAGCGCACCTGGAGTATCATCTGAAAGGATTGCTGAGTAATAAGATACCTTTCCTGAGGGAAGCGAGGTGGTATCTATTGTTTGGAAGCAATACTTACTATGCAAACACTACTAATTACTTTACAGAGGCCTTTGTAGGGATTGATAATATCGGCTACAAACTGGTGCGCGTACTCAGGATAGACTTTGTGCAGTCGTGGGACAGTAAGGGCGGAAGAAACTCAGGTATCCGTTTTGGCTTGAACCTGCCGGGTGTACCAACGGTCAAGAGCAGTCCTACGCACAGTGATTGGTAAGCAGCTACATATATCGCAGAAATTACATTGCTATTGAATATTTTGTATTTTTATTGAGTGCATCAGATCGAGCTCATCTAAAAATAAAGTTATGAAAGCAATTTATGTAGTGCTTATGCTTGCTTTTGCGATACCTGCAGGAGCGCAGGACTATTGCCAACGTATCAAAAAAGAAGTTTCACCGGATAAGACGACATTTGAATTCATATCACCATTTGACCCGGCAGAGAAGCCTGCAGTGCATGTGAAGCGCACCTACAACATAGACCCCGAATATGCTTACGATAACTTCTACCTCGTTTTTCGCGTGCCGGGCGAGCTGGAAAGCATTTATGAGAAAACTGCAGATGGTGCACAGGCAGAGAAAATAGAACATTCTATTGTTGTGGAATTTGACGATAACTCTAAAGTTGTAGATGATTCCATAAATATCAACCATGATTTTTCGGACGACGGTAGTCTTTCCTTCCGTTTTGTGGATTTTCCCATTGATGAAAAAACTATGAACAGCTTTGCAACCAAGAAAATAGTAAAATTCAAACTCGCAGGCTTTGAGCAACCTGTGGCCGCAGACAGTGCGAATGCTGTGATGCACTATGTGCAATGCATCAAGTCAGCGAAATAGCTTTTTGGGCCAGATATTTCCTTGATACAAACCGATTTCATTGTTGGCATGATTTTTATAGAATTGAATATTCTCGTAAAAATCTTGGTAGAAATATTATTGCTATTTTTCTAAAACGTAATTTTAATCAAGGAAACTGATTGCTATGCCGGATGTTATGACAATGGCCACTAACAATGCCGAAGAACTTATAGGAAATAAACTCCTGTTCAGGCACCTGCCTGCATATGCCGGCTACATAAGGGATAATCACATAGTGCCTTATATACAGGACCAGATAGACATGTCGAGGGAGATGAACCTGCCTATAATGAGATTTATAGAAGGGATACCCGATAAAGATCTTATAGAAATGGGGATACAGTCCCATCGGGACTTTCTTACAGCAGCGGAAAATAATACCCTAAAAGCGCATTTTGAAAAAGCGCTGCAAACATGGACTTCTGACAGCATGGGCATCATTAAAAAAGATGAGATCGCTGCTGAGGATATTACAGTAGGTGGATTCATCAGGAAAAAGGCAATGCTCAAATTTCTGCCGGAGTACACTTCTGATATCAACCAGTTATTAGAGATAGTACATGAGATCGATACGATGACCGTAGAGAGCGGCACAGCATCGACCAACGTGTACATCAGGCTGCTGAAGGAACGGATCGCAGAGCAAACTTTTTTTTCGGAGATATTGTCGAATACAACTCCGGGTATGAATTACACATTTGACCTTGCAAGCAGGTCGGTGAAGTACCTTAATAAAAACGCATTGCAGTTCTTCGGGCAGACGTTACTAGGCATGCAGGAGATGGGCGATACCATCATACTAGCAATGGTGTATCCCGAAGATGTAGCAGTGACCCTGAATGAGTTGGCAAAATGTGCAGCTGCGAAAGATGGCGAGATCATAACCTGGGAATTCAGGCTAAGAGACGGCAAGGGTGACTATACCTGGATGAAAAACTATTCGGCTGTTTTTAAAAGGGATGAGCAAGGTACGTGGGCATTATACTGGACATAAGTAAGGAGAAAGATATAGCCGACAAATTACTTACCCGTGAGCGACAGTTGCTGGATGCCCAGGCCCAGGCCCAGGTGGGTAGTTTTGAACTGGATATAGAAACAGGAGCCCTGGACGTAACGCCACAATTCAGGGAGATATTTGAAGAGCAAAATTGCGATCCAACAATCCTGATAAAAAATGTGCATCCTGATGATCGGGCGAAGATAGAAGCGAAAAAGCAAAAGGCTATTGCAGATAGTGGCCTTTATGATAATGAATACAGATATCGTATAAACGGCAAAGAAAAAATACTAAAATCACGAGGGATAGTTTCTTATAAGTATGGCAGAAAAGTTATGTCCGGGACAGTGATGGATATATCGGAGCGACATAAAATGATCCAGGACCTGCTGGAAAGCCAGGAGTTATACAGGCAAGCACAGGAACTATCGCATATAGGTAACTGGCAATGGGATATACAGAAGGATGAGTGTACCTGGTCTGAAGAGGTGTTCAGGATATATGAGATAGCGCCAACAGAAGGTAATCTGCGCCCTGAATACGTAGGAAACTACAGGCATCCGGAAGACGCCGAAATGGTATTGGAAAAAGTCAGGCAGTTGCATGAGGAGCATATTCCCACGGATTATACCTACCGTATTCTTTTGCCAACCGGAAAAATAAAGTACATAAATGTAAAGGGCGATCTGCTGTATGATGAGCATAATACGGTAACACATTTGTTTGGTACCGTACAGGATGTCACTGAAAAGCAGTTGCTGATAGAGCAGTTGCAAAAAAGCGAAGAGCTGTTCAAACAAGCGCAGGCAAGAACACACATAGGCAACTGGACATGGGATATACCTGAGAATAAAGTAGCATGGTCTGATGAGATGTACCGTGTGTACGGACTGGAGCCCCAATCGGAAGATGTAACCTATGAGACCTATTTGTCGCACATACATCCTAATGACAGGCCTACAAGGGAGAAACAGGTGCAACATGTATTTGAAACCGGTGAGCCGGAAGATCATCATTACCGTATAGTAATGGCAGATGGCAGTGTGCGGATATTGCATACGAAAAGCGAACTGGAGTATGATAAGCAAGGCAAGCCGCTAAGAATGACAGGTACCTGCCAGGATGTGACAGAAAAACAATTGCTGATAGACAGGCTGCAACATAGCGAACAACTGTATAAGCAGGCGCAGGCCATAAGCCGGATGGGTAACTGGGCGTGGGATATGGAGACCAAGCAACTGGAATGGTCGGACGAGGTATATCATATTTATGAACTGGAGCCGCAATCACTAACAAACAGCTATACGCTGGATCAGTATACTCATCCTGATGACGAACATGTTGTCATGGATGAAATAAAGAAGGCAGTAGCGGCCAGGGAGCCATTTGATTTTAATTACAGGATAATACTGAAAGGTGGAAAGATAAAGACCCTGCATGTGCGTGGTGAGGTGAAACGCGGTGAAGGAAAAAACCTAAGCATATACGGAACAATACAGGATATAACGGAACAGAAACTTGTAGAGAAGAAGATCAGGGATTATCAGGAATTCATTGAAAAGATCACGAATGTGACCCCATCTATCATAGCGACATACAACATACACACCGGTAAATACTCCTATATCAATGAAGCAGTGGATAAACTGCTGGGTCACCCGGTAGCGAGGATAATGGAGGAAGGGGTTGCGTTTACCGCAACAATTGTGCATCCTGATGATATTGCAGCTATCACGGAGCAGAATACGAAAGCCATAGAAGAGGCAAACAACATGACCGACGTGACAAACGAGCCTGTTGTGGACTTTAAATACCGTATGTGCAATAAGCATGGTGAGTACAGGTGGTTTCATACCTACGGAACAATTTTTGAGCGTAATGAGCAAGGCAAAGTAGAGAGTGTGCTGAACGTATCGGTAGATATAACTGAACAGGAGAAAGCAGAGCAGACCCTGTTCCTGAAAAACCTGCAACTGCAGCAATCAAATACCAGCCTTGAGGAGTATGCCTATGTAGCGAGCCATGATCTGAAAGAGCCACTTAGGAAAATAGCGACCTTCAGCGACAGGATGCTTAACTCTGAACAGAACTCGCTGAGTGAAGATGGTAAATTATACCTGAACAAGGTGATAGAATCATCGCGGAGGATGCAGACCATGATCAATGACCTATTGTCGGTATCTACGATACTGGGCAATAAAGCAATAGAGCCATCGGATCTGAACCTGCTGCTGGCAGATGCCATGCAAACGCTGGAGTATAAAATAGAAGAACGTAAAGCTGTGATAGAGCATGATCAACTGCCGGTAGTGCCGGTGGTGCCATCTCAAATGCGGCAGTTGTTCC
>CAYZKL010000018.1:19413-24203 GCA_964478855.1 uncultured Flavipsychrobacter sp. | reverse complement strand
CAGATACAAACCGCCCGCTGCATATTAAGGTATCTCACAAGTTGCTGACCCATAAAATGGCAGAGCAGTATGGCCTGGTAAAAGCAAAAAAATACCTGCAGGTGGATATAGAAGACAGTGGAATAGGATTTGATAACCAGTATGCAGGGAAGATATTCGCAATATTCCAACGGCTGCATGGTAAATCTGAGTATGATGGGACGGGTATAGGGTTGGCTATCTGTAAAAAGATAGTAGAGAATCATGACGGTACTATATTTGCTAAAGGGGAGCCGGATAAAGGTGCGATCTTTACCTTTATCATTCCGATCATGAATTAAAAGGTTTAAAAAATTTCTATTGAAATAGTTCTTTTTTTACCTGTGTTCTTTTTATATTTATCCTGAATTGAAAATAGATAGTATGAATACGACCATGAAACATTCTGTATTCATTGTTGATGACGATGTTGATGACAGGGAATCTATACGCGATGCCTTTTTAGAAAACAAGCATCACCATGAATACGTTTTTATGAAAAGCGGCGACCAGCTTATGGGCCACTTTTCTGAAGTTCCGTCAAATAAATTTCCATCGCTGATATTGCTGGACCTGAATATGCCGGGTATGGATGGCCGTGACGTACTAAAAGAGATCAAACAAAATGAGACATTGAAACTGATCCCTATTATAGTCGTCTCTACCTCATCTGCAGTAAAGGATAAGGAAATGTCTTACAAACTGGGCGCTAATTGCTATGTGACCAAGCCGGACTCGTATAAGGAACTGGTGACACTGACCAACTGTATAGCCAAGTTGTGGTTTTAACCTTTGGCTTTGAGCGCACCTAAAGAAAATATCAGCTTAACATCACTGTTTGACAGGGATACCATATTGCATCTGCGTATTCCTTTTTCGTACTACCTGCTGCCGGTATTTATTTTCGGTGTCAGCCAGGCGGCTTCCATCAATATAAAGGATACCATCATTGTATTTATTGCGTTGCACCTTTTCATTTATCCGGGCAGTAATGTGTATAACAGCTACATGGATAATGATACGGGGAGTATAGGCGGTCTGAAGAACCCTCCGCCTGTGACCAGGCGGCTATATTATGCAAGTATCATTTTTGACGTGGCCGGCCTGATGCTCTGTGCTACCACCGGCTGGCGCAATATGCTGGTGATGGCCGGGTATGTGGCGTTCTCAAAGGCATATAGCTGGCATGGCACCCGTATGAAGAAACGCACCTATAGCGGCTGGCTATCAGTTATGTTCTTCCAGGGCGGGTATACATATATGCTGGCCGGTATGGCTGCAGAGCAAATGGTAAGTTTCGCGTGGTTTACTCCGCCTAATATAGAGTGCATGTTGTTCTCTTCACTGATAATCGGTGGCTCTTACCCGCTGACACAGGTTTACCAGCACGAAGAGGACAGCAGCCGGGGAGATTACACTATAAGCTATAGATTGGGCATAACGGGAACATTCCTGTTTACATCAGCTTTATACCTTGCAGGTGCAGTGGTGATCCTTCATTATTTTTACACTTATTACGAGCTGCAATATTTTTACATTTTCCTGCTGTGTGTAGCGCCTGTGATCGGGTATTTCAGTTACTGGTTCTATAAGGTAATGCGAAATAAAACATATGCAGATTATGAGCACTCTATGCTGATGAATAAGGTGTCTGCTACGTGTATGATCATCTGCTTCAGCGTGATCTTATACCTGAATTACAGGTGGTTACATTCTATATAGCAAGCTCCGGGACTTTGCTGGCACACCTTTTAAAGTTCATACCTGATGCAATCAATCAATACTATAGAAAATATACAACGTGTGCTGCAGGCGATCACTGTATTTGCGGATAATGCCCATGACATGCAGATGCGTAAGTACACTCCCGAGCGCTATATAGTACATCCGGTGAGGGTGATGAAGATGTGCATGGAGTATACCGATGACATATGCATACTGGCAGCAGCATTGCTGCATGATGTGCTGGAAGACACTCCTGTAACTGCGGAAGCAATAGAAACTTACCTGGTAGGGCTGATAGGGGCAGATAATGCAAGGCGGACGCTACAACTTGTAGAAGAACTTACGGATGAGTATGTAAAAGATAAATACCCTGCACTTAACAGGCACACCCGAAAGATGAAAGAGATAGAAAGAATGGTGCTGATAAGTGCCGATGCACAAACCATAAAATATGCCGACATAATTGACAACTGTTCTGAAATTGTGGCAGCCGATAAGGATTTTGCGAAGGTGTTTGTATATGAGTGCAGGACAAAATTACAGCGACTTACCAAAGGTGATGAAAGGCTGTACAGGCGTGCCCTGCAGGCTATAGACAGCTGCGTATTGCAATTACAATATTGATATTCAATTCATTAAAATCGTTTTAACTTTTTCATAAGGGCTTTTAACATTTTTCTAATAAGTACAGGCAATAAATTTGAAGTACTAAAAGAAAATCGTTAACAGCTATGAAGAACAAACTGATCCCGGTCGTTATTACAGCTGCACTGACTTCTGTAATGACATTCTTTGCCGTATCGCGGTACGCGCAGAATACTCAATATTTCGCATCAGTACGTACAGCACCGCAGTTGCCGGTGAACTACGTATCGAATACCAATAGTGTGCTGCCGGCAGGGTCAATTAATTTTGAAAATGCTGCGGCAGCATCGGTGAATGCCGTGGTGCATGTGAAGACCACTACCAATGCAAGAACAGTAGTAAGCAATGACCTGTTCAGCCAGATGTTTGGCCAGCGCCAGTACTTTATACCTTCACAGCAAGGTTCGGGCTCAGGTGTGGTTATATCGCCTGATGGCTATATAGTTACTAATAACCACGTGGTGGCTGACGCCAATGAAGTGACTGTAACATTTAATGACAGATTTACGGCTCAGGCAAAAGTGGTAGGGTCTGACCCATCTACAGATATTGCGGTACTAAAAGTGGAAGATAGCAAGAGCCTGCCATTTATGGAGTTTGCTAATAGTGATGATGTGAAGCTGGGCCAGTGGGTGCTGGCAGTTGGTTATCCTTTGTCTCTGGATGCTACTGTAACAGCAGGTATAGTAAGCGCTAAGGGTAGATCGATAGGAGTGAATAGGATGCAGTCTGCCGCGGTAGAGTCGTTTATACAGACGGATGCTGCGGTGAACCCCGGTAACAGCGGCGGAGCACTTGTAAATACCGCAGGCCAGCTAATAGGTATCAACTCAGCTATTGCATCGCCCACAGGGTCTTATGCAGGCTACTCATACGCTATACCTGCTAATATAGTTCGCAAGGCTGTAAATGACCTGATGAAGTACGGATCTGTGCAGCGTGCGTACATGGGTATAGAATACCTGGATGGCAGGCATGCCGAACCCGCTGAACTTGCAAAGCTGGGGCTTGATAAAAATGCCGGTGTGTACGTAACCAGGGTATTGCCTAACAGCGGATCAGCTAAGGCTGGATTGGCCAAAGGTGACTTTATCACCCACATTAATAATGTGCTGGTAAATAATGAGCCAGAACTGAAAGGACAGATAGCCCGCTACCAGCCCGGTGATAATATCAGTGTTAACTATATAAGGGATGGTAAACAATATACCACAACCGTTCAGCTTACTAATATGAATGGAACAACAGACATCATAAAGCCTGAAAGCGGTGTGAAGATGCTGGGTGCGAACTTCAGGCCATTGACACAGGCAGAGAAACTGAAGTATAAAGTGAACAGCGGGTTGCTGGTTACGGAAATCGGCAACGGACTGCTGGCGAAACAAACGCAGATGAAGAAAGGATTTGTGATAACCGGAGTGAATGACGAGGGGGTAGAGAATGTGAATGACCTGCAACAGGCACTTGCTGCAAGCAGAACATTACAGATATCAGGGTTCTATCCTGACAAACAAGGTATGTATTATTACGGATTGAATAATGTAGACGCATTTGGAAGAGAGTAGGGTTTAATATGTAAAGGTTGAAAAAGAAAAGCACCGTTTTTACGGTGCTTTTACTTTTTATTAATTGTCTTCTTACTTAGCAAATGACTCAGTGAAATACTTGTGGAAGTATGGTATGGTCTCGATGCCTTTGTAGTAATTGAATACATCGTATTTCTCGTTAGGAGAGTGGATGTTATCGTTGTCGAGGCCAAAGCCCAGGAGTACGGTTTTAAGCCCAAGTGTTTTTTCGAACAGAGCAATGATAGGTATACTGCCGCCGCCCCTGGTAGGGATCGGTTCTTTGCCGAATGTTGTTTCAATAGCTTTTGCCGCTGCTTTGTATGCTGCTGAATCGGTAGGCGTTACTACTGCTTCGCCGCCATGATGTGCGGTTACTTTTATGGTAACATAGTCCGGAGCTATTTTTTCAAAATGTTTTTTGAACATGTCTGAAATTTCGTCAGATACCTGGTTAGGTACAAGGCGCATAGATATCTTAGCGTTTGCCTTTGATGGTAATACCGTCTTGGCACCTTCGCCTATATAGCCGCCCCATATACCATTTACCTCCAGCGTAGGGCGTATGCCGGTACGCTCAAGAGTAGTATAGGTCTTTTCTCCCCATATCTCTTTTACACCCAATTCCTTTTTGTACTCGTCAAGGTTGAACGGTGCTGAGTTGATGGCTTTGCGTTCCGCATCGCTCAGCTCCTGCACTTTATCATAAAAGCCGGGAATGGTGATGTGGTTATTCTCGTCATGCAGGGAAGCGATCATTTTGCAAAGTATGGTGGCAGGGTTGGCTACAGCGCCACCATATACGCCGCTGTGCAGGTCGCGGTTAGGGCCGGTCAC
>CAYZKL010000018.1:0-19403 GCA_964478855.1 uncultured Flavipsychrobacter sp. | reverse complement strand
GATCATAGAAGTATCCGATACCAATACGATGTCGGCTTTCAGCTTTTCTTTATTGTCTTCGAGGAATTTGCCGAGGTTGCTAGATCCAACTTCTTCTTCTCCCTCTATCATGATCTTCACATTGCAGGGCTGTGTATTGGTCTTAGCCATTACTTCCAGAGCCTTGATGTGCATGAACATTTGTCCTTTGTCGTCGCAGGCGCCACGGGCGTATATCTTACCATCTTTTATAACCGGTTCGAACGGGCCGCTGGTCCACAGGTTCAGCGGATCGGCAGGCTGAACATCATAGTGACCATATACCAGTATAGTAGGTAGGGCAGGATCGATAAGCTTTTCTCCGTAAACGATAGGATGCCCCGCTGTAGGGCAAACTTCTGCTTTATCGCAACCTGCATTCAACAGATGCTCTTTTACTGCATCTGCGCAACGCTTTACATCGTCTTTATACTTACTGTCGGCACTTACTGATGGTATGCGTAACAGACCGAGCAATTCGTCGAGGAAGCGGTCTTTATTCTGTGATTGGTAATCTTTCCAGGCTTGCATGTGTTTTTATATTTTAGGAATCAAAAGTAAAATAAAACAGGGTAATGCCCTAACAGAGTTTATCCGAGCTTTAAACCAGGCCAATGAATGCTATAATATTTAATGGACGGCAAGTACATCCCGCTCAAACCTTGAGAAGTCGGAACGTAGTTTTGCTTTCAGTTTTTCCTTTACATCATCTTCTTCTATAAAGCTATATTCTATACTGTTGAAAACATACCTTTTGATCTCGCGGTAGGGGATATTCTTATAACGGGTGGCCAGCAACACATACTGGTGAATGAGATTGCTACGTAGCACACCCGCATCATCGGTACAGATAACGACAGGTACGCCAAACTCGCGGTACATATTGATAGGGTGCTGGTCTTCTTTCACCTTTAGGATAAACTCATTGCTGTACAGGTTTATTTCTATAGCTGTTTTGGTTTCTGCCATGCGGGTAAGCAGCTCAGCACTTTTGGTTTCGTAAGGCATGTCTACGCCATGACCTATGCGGTTGGCACCGGCTATGCGTACCGCAGCGTCTATGTGCCAGGTAAGCTCTTCAGGTTTAACTAGGCCCAGTGCCAGTTCGCCGGCGTGCATAGCATATTTCACATCGGGATATTTGCTGTGGCAGAATTTGAACATGAGCATATGCAACCAGTAATCGCGCATAGATACTTCATTGTCTTCAGGGGCAACTATGTTCACACCTACTATAAGCGGGCTGGTGTTGGCAGATTCAAATGCAATAACAAGGCTTTTGAACACATCTGCGGGTGGAACCACACGTACTACATAGTTCTGGTAACGCATGGTAAATGATTCATCATCTATCTTATATCGGCTATGCATATCTGCTACAGACTTGTTGAAAGCAGAGGCACATGCTTTACCATTGTTGTCCATTACCTGTCGGTACAGTTGCTCCAGTAGTGCCGTGGCTACGGCCTCATTCTTGTTAAGTCCGGCATATAGCAGCTGAGTATTAAAACTGGTATCTATGTTCTTTACGTTGTCGCATGGTATGCTTGTGAACATGGTCTCTATATAGCTTACGTTCTCTATTTTGGCCCTTCGTTTCAATTCCAGTATGCCTGTGTCCAGGCGGCCGGGACCGATGTTTGCTATATTAAAGCCGTTGAATGTTTCGAAGAACTGCTTATCAGATGGATAGCTGACACCATTGTAATCCTTTACAGACCATTTCTGTATCAGCTTCTGCTTGTAGGCAGATAGTGTGCCCTGTTTGCTGAGTTGTGAAAACCGCTGCCATTCTGCTACTGCTTTTGCTGGTTTGGCACTTAGTACCTGCAGGGTAGCGGTATTAATGAAGTAATCCTGCTGAACCACATAGCTGATATATGTTTCGGCATATACAGACCCACTATAGTGATTGTGCAGGTCGCCACCCTTAGGCATTTGCGAAAAGAAAGCCGTAAGTGCCGCACGGTTGTCGCGTATACTTTCAAAGTAGCTTTCAATAGTTTGTGCGCCAGCTGCCACGGAGGTAAGCAGGAATATGGAAAGAAAAATCTTCTTCATGACTGTGTGTATGTGCATGACAATATACTGCGAACAATTTAAAGTTCGCAGTACACGTATTTGTATTAGTAAATGCTAGTTGATACCCAGTAACTCCACTTCGAAAATAAGTGTGCTGTTTGGCCCGATGGCTGCACTTACCTGGCGTTCGCCATAGCCAAGGTGCGGAGGGATAAAAAAGCGCCATTTGCTGCCGACGGCCATTAATTGCAGACCCTCTGTCCAACCCTTGATGACCATACTGAGCGGGAAAGATGCTGGCTGGCCACGCTGTACTGAACTGATCAGCGTACCGTGATAGTGACAGGATACTTTATTAAACTCTGTAGGCTTAGGGCCATTTCCTTCAGTGATCACTTCATACTGAAGGCCGCTTGGAAGTTCTGTAATACCCGGCTTTACCTTATTAGCGGCAAGGAAATCCTGGCCCGCTTTCAGATTGTTTGCTGCTGCTTCTTCTTTCATTTTGAATAATCGGTCTGCTATCCCCATTTGTTTTGTTTTGCGCAAAAATAAGGGAATCGGGAGGATACTGCTTAGGCGGCATCAGGATTCGCCAACCTGATCTTTTTGTACAAGGCAAGTGAGCCGTTATAAAGACATAATAGTATGCAGTAAAATATTGCAGTATACAATGTGCCTGCGAATAGGATTTCTGCAATAGTTTCAGCTAATGAATATGGAACCACAGGGGTATCGTATAGCTGATCGTGCAGAAAGCAGAGCGAAGTCAACAGGACTGAAATGCCCAGAATTATTTTTTGTTTTGTGTTCATCAGATCCACATTCTATGTGAAGTTAAAGAGAAATATCTTATATGATTTCATCTCAATACTAATTTTTCGACTTCTTTTTTTGAAAAACGCAAAATCTGGCACAAAATTTTCTGTATATGAATTAAAAACGGGCCTATGCGCGACCTTCACTACCTCGTACCATTACAGCAACAAGGACTTGAAAAAGATGTGCATCATAGTGTGCTGGCGGAAAATAATGATGATGCGAATGACTGGTTTGTGGATGCTAAGGACCGCATGCTGAATGTGAATAACTGGAGCACGTACGCAGGGATAGCAGATGCCCGGTTTATGCTGCGAGACAACCAGGGTAAAGAAGTAAGAAGGAATGCCCATAAAGGTGACCATATAAGGATAGACCTGGCAGGTGCTGAGCCTGCAAAAGATTTCGACTGGGTAGCTATAGAGGCAATAGTATATGATGACTACCCTGACCAGGATATGGAATCATTTGCGATAAGGGTGCGCCCTATAGCCAACTCGCAGAGTGTGACCACCGGAAGTACAGATAACGGAGCTACTAGTACCTTTGTGATAGAACGAATGGGCAGAAAGCTGGTAGCTGCGTGGCACGGAAGAAATGAGTCAGGAATGACAGCGCCGGTAATACATGATAACCTAGGCGCCAATGCATGGCTGGGGCTTGCCGAAAGGCAGATAGCCGGGCTGATGGAAGGGTGGCTTAAATAATACTTAGTTTGTTTTTAGTTGTTGTTTTTAGTTTGTGCGTGTGAGTTTAGGTAAAAAGAACGAGGGATACACATAGTGTATCCCTCGTTTCATTAAATATTATGTGCAGACTATGCGCTTGCTTTTGCCTTAACCTTGGCAGTAGCGTGTATTTGTTTCTTTTCCTTGATACGGGCAGATTTACCTGAACGCTCACGGAGGTAGAACAGTTTAGCACGGCGAACACGGCCTGATTTGTGCAGAACGATAGAATCGATGTTAGGAGAATAAAGCGGGAATAAACGCTCTACACCTACGCCATCAGATATCTTACGAACGGTAAAAGTCTGTGTATGACCTGTTCCCTGGCGTTTTAAAACATCGCCTTTAAAGGACTGGATACGCTCTTTGTTACCTTCCTGTATCTTGTAGTTAACTGTTATATTATCGCCGGCTTTAAATTTCGGGAATTCTTTCTTGCCGGTAAGTTGTTCGTGTACAAAAGCTACTGCTTCCATTTTTATAAATTTTTCGGACTGCAAAGGTAAGAGAAAAAAGAAGAATAAACAATAAAAATGGAAATTATTCCAAAGAAATGGTTTGTGTGTGCAAATATACCTGTTTGTACTGTCGTTTAAGTAATTAAATAATTTTAATCTTTTAATAATTCCGGCCTTCTTTCTTCGGTGCGTTTCAGCGATTGCTCGTGGCGCCAGTCATCTATTTTCTTTGGGTCACCGCAAAGAAGGATATCGGGGATCTTCCAGCCCCGGAAATCGGCCGGCCGTGTATATACCGGTGGTGCCAGCAGACCATCCTGGAAAGAGTCGAACAGGGCAGAGGTCTCATCATTCAGCACTCCCGGCAACAGTCGGCCAAGTGCATCTACGACTACAGCCGCAGCCAGCTCTCCGCCACTCAGTACATAATCTCCTATAGATATTTCACGGGTAACAAAATGCTCCCTGATGCGATCGTCTATGCCTTTATAATGCCCGCATATAATGATCATGTTCAGCTTCATAGACAGGGTGTTTGCTGTCTTCTGATCGAACAATGGACCGTCAGGAGTCATGTAGATCACCTCATCATATTTCCTTTCGGCCTGCAGCTTTTCTATAAGTATAGCCAGAGGCTCGGGCATCATTACCATACCGGCTCCGCCACCAAACTGGTAGTCATCTACCTGCCCCTGCTTGTAAGGAGTGTAGTCGCGCAGATTATGGGTGTATACTTCCAGCAAGCCTTTTTCCCTGGCCCTTTTCATAATGGAATGGCTAAAAGGGCTTTCGAGCAACTCAGGTAGTACAGTAATTATATCGATGCGCATTTTAATTTAAAATTCAAAGGTCAAAATTCAAAAACATGTCGTTCTGTATCAGAGATAGACTTCCAACAAGCCTTCGGGAAGGTCCATTGCCAGGGTCTTTGCTTTAATATCCAGTTTTAGGATCATCTGCGGAACCAATGGTACCAGCACTTCTTTATCCTGATAAGTAAGTTTTGCCAGCCACTGAACTCCAGCCTGTACAACGTCTTCAATAGTGCCTACTATGCCCTTTGTTTTGTCGGTAAGCGTGAATCCTATCCATAGCAAGGGTGATTGCGTTTCATAACCGGCCAAAACACTTTCATCAACATACACATGCTTGGTAACCAGCTTTTTAGCTTCGTCCATTTTGTCTATGTTCTCAATATTTACCAGGTACTCCTCATCATTTTTAGGGTTGCACTGGTCCACGAAGTAAGGGATGAAGCTGCCCTTCTGCATTTCAACCAGCAGTGCCTGCCCTTTTTTCAGCCATTTAGAATTACCTACAATATGTGTGAGTATCAATGAGCCATTGAGCCCATGAGTAGCCACTATTTTTCCTACCCTGATCATTGGGCAAAGGTAATCGTGAAATTGCGAAAAAACCGAGCAGGTTTATATGAAGGGATTAATTGCAATTGAATTGTTAACGGCTAAATCAATTTAATATTGATTGTATGTGAATTGTTAGTATTTAAATCTAATCAAAAATTATAGTTTTTAACGTTTATTAATTAGTATTACGTCCGAATAATTAACATTTACACTTTTAACTGTTCATTTATAAAGAAGTGAGCAGTTGAAAAATATTGTGTGTTACCGCTAATGATGAGCCAATTTATCCGAACCAGTTTATTGATCAAAACAATAGTCCTTATTGTTCTGGTGTCCGGAATATCTCATTATGCTAAAGGGCAGGCAAGGGAATCACAAGAGTTACTAAAGATCATAAATGAACCTGATGATGACGATACGGCTTATGTGTCGGATGAGGATTATCCGGATGATGCATCACAGGCATCGAAAAACCTGAGAAAACGCAGTCATTCATTTTTCGCAGATATAGGTACAGCACAACTAAAACGTACAGATAGCAACTATCGTATAGGCAGCGGTATTACAATAGCGCTGGGCGGGCAGTATATATTGCCAATAAAAACACACAGCAAATACAACAGATTGTCTTGTGCTATAGGGGTAGAGTTGCGTAATGCCAACTGTACTTTTATGGGAGAAGATATGTGGGGTATTACCCGTGACAGATTCCATTCATGGTACGTAGGTGTCCCGGTAATGTTCCAGTTAGTAAATACAAGGCACCTGATAGGCGATGAAAATGATGTGCATATTTATGCCCAGGCCGGATTGTCGTGTGGTATCAGAGCTTCTGTTTATGAGTATTATGATGCAACGGGTATAACCGTGAATGTAAGCAAGTACTACAGCGCTGTATTGCTGCAGCCGTTTGTAAGTGCAGGTGTCAGCTATACTTCCAATAAGAATACCTACCTCATAGGCCCTTTCTACGGAGGTAGTATCGGCAATATCACCAGCAGAAGAGGTGTGAGCGAAAGCATACATAGTTTTGGTATCAGGCTTACTGCCATGATGTTCCGTTAATCTTCCCCTTTGATCTGTAGCAGCTAATCTTTCTCATTAAGCGCAATGATAAGCGTCATGTTTTATGCATAACCGTGCAGGTAGTTTTGTGCCAAACAAACTACATGTACAGGCTACTATTATTTCTTGTATTGATCGCCGGCTATGGCAATAATCTATTTGCCGCTAAACGGGTACATAGCAAGCAATATAAGTTCAGTATAGTGCTGCCTGAAACAATGACAGCAATAAAAGATACCTCTGAATTGGTGGTAAGTGATCTGTACTATGATACAGCCAATAATGTGGTGCTGATGATATCAAAACGTGAATCGAAATTCAGATCGGTAGAGGAGTATATGGATTGTACAAGAGAGACTCTGGAACTTGATCTGAAATACATGTTTGGCGACTCGCTGCTGCAACTGGTAAGCTGTACCCGGCCTGATTATTACCCACCCAAAGCCACTGCATTAAAATTCAGCGTAAGCATACTGCCAATGGGCTATGACAGTTATATCATCTACTTCATTCATCATAAACATACTGATCTGCAGCTATCATTTACCTATAAGCGGGCGGACAGAGCAGCGGAGCAGTATATACATGAAATAATGAAAACGCTAAAACTGAAAAAATAAGATGAAGACATTTTATAAAATACTGGCAGCTCTGTTGCTGATATTTAATGGCGTCGGAGCCATTTTCGGAGGTGGAAATCTTATTAACCATCCTGATGGCAGCAGCCTGTCGTGGACAGTAGATATGCTGAAGCACACACCGTTTAATGACTTTCTGATTCCCGGAATCATATTACTGACAGCAAACGGGGTATTCAGTTTTGTGGTGCTGCGTATGATGATCTTCGGGTTAAAAAGGTATAGTACTTTCATCATGCTGCAAGGGTTTATTCTTTCAGGTTGGATATTGATACAGGTAATAATGCTTCGGCAAATACTAAGCCTTCACTTAATAATGGGTGGTACAGGCTTATTGTTGATTGTCTGTGGCTGGAGGTTGCCAGTGATAGAACGAAAGAGATAAATGGAAATCGTATAAAAAGAAAGGCGCAATCATGATTGCGCCTTTCTTTTTATATCAATGCTATCTATTTATGTGTAGAGAATATCGGTATCTTATGATCTTCAATTATATCGTTGATGAAGCTTTTCTTCAATGCCTCTGATAAGAGGGAGCGTGAATATGCACCAGCAACAAGCATTGCGTTCTTATTCTCCAACAACCAGGTCTCGAAATATTTCTTTGGATCGATATCCAGCTTGACAAAGGAGATATTTGTGAAATGGTTTTTGGTGTATTCCTTTACCATATCCAGGTCCGGAAAATCACTATCCTGAGAAGCATATACCAACACAGTTTTCAGCGACTTGAATTCAGGGAAGAGATAAGCGAACTGTTTAAGGGCGAATGCAGAAGAAGCACTGCCGTCAAACGCGATGATCACCTGTTCGGGAAAACCATAATGTTCAGGGATGAGCACAACAGGGCAGTCCAGTTTATGCAGTACATCCTTCAGATAGTCCTGCTGGCGTTCCTCGCCCATATTCTCGTAAAACAACTGGCTGCTCACCACCAGTAGATCTGCATAACGACTTTCTTTTTTCAGGTAATCGATCACATCGGCCAGTACATTGTTATGTATACGGCATGCTATATTGTTTTCCTTGCAGAGTGCCCAGAGCAGATCAATATTTTTCTGTATGACCGCATCATCATCCGGCCTCGTTTCAGGTAAGTATATCGGGCCGCTAAGACCACCAATGGAATAAAGTAACTCAGTATATTCTATGGAGGGCAGAAAGACGCCTGTAAGTTCTACGGGTTGCTGTTCATTCAGTTTACGGATAAATTCAAATGCACCGGGCGGAAAATGTTTTCCGTCAATAGCCAGTAGTATCTTTTTCATGTGGTATGATTTGAGATCATAAAAATAGCTCAATTATTGCAATTGTATAGGTGATATGTAGCATGTAAGATACTGATTTGTATCAGCGGGCAGTGATGACACGGAAGGTAATTTTGAAAAAAATAAAAGCCATGGAGCCGAAATTTAAAGCTGGGGACAGGGTGAAACTCGTATCCGGAAGCCCTGAAATGACCATAAGGGGAATGCACTATGATGTGTTGGCCAATGAGTACAAGACTGATATGTATGATTGTATATGGTTTGATAAGAACAAAAATGGGAAGGAAGAAGTGCATTACTGCCCGTTCTACGTAAATGAATTGGTGAAAATAGAGGAGCAATAATGGCCGATCAAAAAGATTTCACTCCTTTTGGGTCGAAGGAAGAAACCTATTTCCTCGAAGGCCCGCATTCCAGGTCCAGGGAATTAGTGTTCCTGTATGATGTAGTGAAAGAGTTCTTTAAAGGATTTCGCAAACTGCATTTTGTAGGGCCGTGTGTTACTGTGTTTGGCTCAGCGCGGTTCACAGAAACGCATCCCTATTATTTACAAGCCAGGCAACTGGGAGCAGAGATAGCAAAATTGGGGTTTGCAGTGATCACCGGTGGAGGGCCGGGAATTATGGAAGCCGCAAACCGGGGCGCGAAAGATGTGAATGGCCGATCGATAGGTTGTAATATTAAACTGCCGCAGGAGCAGCAGCCTAATATATACCTGGACAGGTGGGTAACAATTAATTACTTTTTCATCAGGAAAGTGTTGCTGACGAAGTATTCCTACGCATTTGTAGTAATGCCGGGAGGGTACGGAACGCTGGATGAATTCTTTGAAGCCATAACACTGATACAGACAGGGAAAGTAAACCGTTTTCCTATAGTGCTGATGGGAAAAGCATACCATGAAGAGCTCATAGAGCATATAGACAAGATGATCGTTGAAAAGACCATAAGCCCCGAAGATTCGGAATTGTTTTTATTCACGGATTCAGTAGAGGACGCTATAGCCCACATCAATAAATATGCAGTTCTTGGTTTCGGACTAAAGAAAAAAGTGAAGTACAATCCTTTCGGAATACTTGGAGAGCGGAAGTTGGCTAATACCTGATCCGTCAGTTCTGATACAGGTGGTAAACGTCTTTATTGAAATGCACAGCACCTGGAGTATCTGTCTCTGCGATCATGTACACAACAAATACAGGTATTGGTTGCTTTAACTGGATTATTGTCGGATTTGCTTTGTCGACACAAGCATTCAGGTAATTGGTATCCAGTTTGTTTTCCAGCAGTAGGTTGCCAAGTTCCAGTGGCTTTTCCACACGTATGCAACCGTGGCTCAGGTACCTGCTTCCGGATTTGAAGGCCCTTCTGAAATTTGTATCATGCAGGTAGACACTGAAAGGGTCAGACAGATCAAACTTTATAACGCCTAAAGAATTGTCGCAACCAGTGGTTTGACGGAAGGTGTATGGGAAGTTTCTGCTGTTATACGCACTCCACCTGATGGTCGCAGGATCGATCACTTTTCCCTGCCGATTGAGCACCTGTATATTCAGTGCATCTATTGCAGCAGGTGATCTTCTGAATTTTGGCAATAATTCTTTTACTGCTATGCTGCGAGGCACATTCCAGTAGGGGTATAAGATCACCCTTGTGCAATAGGTAGAGAAACGGGGAGTACGGGTAAGTGGCTTTCCTACGATTACATTCATACTTAGCCGCACATTATCCTGCTCATAATATCTTAGCGAAGCAGACGCTATATTGACCACAATGAATTTTTCGAACCCGAAGTGGTGTGTCCAACGATAATAATTCAGGGTTGTTATTAGTTGTTTCCGGCGAATCGAATTTTCCGGCAATTTTTTTAATTCGGCTTTCAGTGCCTGATATTCCTGCTCATGCGGTTCCAATGAATTCATTAGATCACTGAATGTCTTTGCCGACTGTATTGTTGCCAGTTTATTTAAAAGGAAGTCGTTATCGGTATTATTGTATTTGGGTGAAATCTCATCATTGCTCAACCAGTTTTGTATGTCTGCACCCTGGTATACATCCTTTGTGTATGCAATGATAGCATCCGTAAAGAGGTCTTCTGCCTGTTGTTCTTGCTGATCTTCATAAGTGCTGATCTGTGCGTAATGGTACTTGTTTTTATCAAGTCCCAGGTTGGCACAACTGTCGAGTACAGCAATAAATGCCATGCGAATTTCTTTATCAGCGCTGATCCGGTTGCCTGCTTTGACTGAAAGGTCATTGAATTTATTTACCAGCTCAGGATAATGGAGCTTAACCGATAACGTAGTGGCAAATTCCTTGATAGGCTTACCAATAATAATGAGCAGTGACGCAAGGAACAAGTGAAGTATGGAAGTGATCTTCATTGTTCAAAATTACCTTGAGCAATGACCGCCTGCCATGTTCAAAATCAAGAAGGGATATGACCATGGTCAGTTTTAGGATTGCCGTTGCCCACTACTTTTGAATGAAAATATTAATTTATGAATACTGTGATAAGTGAAATTGTGTGTTGTAAGATTAAAAGTGTAAACCTGTCATGAAGATACCGGCAACTTTACAGGCTTTTCTCGATGAAACGGGGTCGATAACGCGGTTCATCTACAGGTTCTTTCACGAGTTGGTGCATCCTGCTTATGAGGTGCGGCAGTTTATACGGCAGTGTTTCGTGATCGGGTACAAATCCCTGCCGCTTATTGGTATAACAGGATTTATAATGGGGCTGGTGCTGACCATGCAGCTGCGTCCATCACTCATAGCTTATGGGGTGGAATCTCAGTTGCCAGTGATGGTGAGCCTGGCAATAGTAAGGGAGATAGGGCCAGTGATCACTGCGCTGATATTTGCCGGAAAGATCAGTTCGAGTATGGGCGCAGAATTAGGGTCAATGAAGGTAACAGAGCAAATAGATTCTATGGAAGTATCTGGTACCAATCCTTTTAAATACCTGGTGGTTACGCGTGTACTTGCAGCAACTATTATGTTACCGATACTGGTTGTGCTGTCTGATGCCATATCATTGTACGGCGCATATCTTGGGGTAAACATCAGAAGTCATACCAGCCTGAGCCTGTTTTTTCAACAGGTATTTCAGACGCTGAAGTTTGGCGACGTATTACCTGCGGTCATTAAGACGTTCTTTTTTGGTTTTGCTATCGGTATTATCGGTTGTTACAAAGGATATAATTCATCGAAAGGAACAGAAGGAGTAGGAAGGGCTGCAAATTCAGCGGTAGTAGTGTCTTCGCTGATGGTATTTATTATAGATCTGCTGGTGGTGCAGGTAACAGATGTAATGGGTTTAAACTAAGATCATGGAGACTGCACCGGTGATACGTATAGAAAAGCTGAATAAAAAATTCGGGAAGAAGGTGGTCCTGAAAGATTTTAGCGTGGAGCTGAAGAAGGGTGAGAGTCTTGTAGTGTTGGGTAAGTCGGGTTCCGGTAAGTCGGTATTGATCAAGTGTATCATAGGTTTGCTGCAGTCTGATAGCGGCAAGATAGAAGTGCTGGGTAAAGATATTTCAACTCTGGATCATGAAGGGCTGGATGAGATAAGAGCAAGGGTTGGTTTTTTATTCCAGAGTAATGCCTTATATGATTCTATGACCGTAAGGGAAAACCTGGAGTTTCCGATGCGCAGGCACCTGAAGAACCTGGACAGCAAAGAAGCAGATGCACGGGTAATGGAAACGCTGGCCAATGTGGGGTTGGCTCATACCGTGGATATGATGCCTGCTGAGCTATCAGGCGGTATGCAGAAGAGAGTAGCACTTGCAAGAACACTGATACTACATCCCGAGATCATACTCTATGACGAACCTACTACAGGGCTCGATCCCGTTACAGGCAAAGAGATATCGACCCTGATGACCGAGGTGCAGCAGAAGTATAATACATCTTCGATCATTATATCTCATGATATGAAGTGTGTAAAACGGACAAGCGACAGGATAGCCGTATTGCTGGATGGCGCATGCTATGCGACCGGAACCTATTCGGACCTAAAGCAGTCTGATGATATAAATATTAAACAATTTTTTGAGTGATACTATGGCTAAGGATACTGTAAATAATATCAAGTTGGGCATATTCGTAACTGTGGGAATGCTTGTGCTCATCATATCGTTGTACATGATAGGTAAGAATCAGAGTTTTTTTGGTTCCAACTTTTACTTGTACGCACGTTTCAGAAACATAAGCGGGCTGACACAGGGCAATAACGTACGATACTCTGGCATACAGGCAGGTACTGTTAATAAAATACGGGTGATAGACGATACCACAATAGAGGTGACATTGGTGATCAGTAAGAAGATGAAACCATTTATTAAGCAGAATGCTGAAGCCTCGATAGGTAATGAGGGGCTTATGGGGAATAAGGTTATAAACATCACGCCAAATACACAGCCAGCACCGGAAATAGAAGATGGCGGAATGCTGATAACCCGGAGAATAACAAATACAGATGATATGATGCAGGTATTGTCTGTGACTAATGAGAATGTAAGTGCGATCTCTGAAAATCTAAAAGACGCTGTTATTCGTATAAATAATAGTAAGGCATTGTGGAACATACTGGAGGACACTTCTATATCAGAAGGTCTTCACGCGTCTATGGCTAATATCAGGATGGCGAGTGCAAGGATAAACGAAATGTCTGTATCGCTGGACGCAATCATCAGTGATGTGCATGAGGGTAAGGGCGCTGCCGGCGCGATACTGGCAGATAAAAATGTGGCAGATAATATCAGGCAGGCTGTGGCAAACATCAACACTGCTTCGAGAGAGGCAACTGTGGTAGTGGCTAAGGCAGATAGTATAGTGCAACAGTTGCAACGTGATGCATCGAACGGGAAGGGTACGTTGCATGCGGTGCTGAAAGATACAGGCATGGTGGTGAAACTGAATACCAGCCTGCAAAATATAGAAAAGGGTACAGCAGCATTTAACGAGAATATGGAGGCATTAAAGCATAATGTATTGACAAGAGGTTACTTTAAGAAAAAGGCCAGGCAGGAACGGAAAAATAAGTAAGGTTATTTATGCTCGGTGGAACGGTATTTATGACATTATTTTCAACATTGCTTAGAAGCTTTCCATCTTCATAAAACAACATACATGAAAAAGATACTATTGCTTAGTGATGCACTAAACTTTAAGGCTGAAACGGCCGAGTTTGCTGCATATATTGTGAAACACGGAGATGCTAAATTGGTGGCGCTGTTCATAGATCATGCAACTACTGCTACGCACCCTGAGGTAAGAGCATTGGGAGGAACCATCTATCTGGAAGAAGTAGCCATGACAGTTGAGGAGGCAGAACAGTATCAAAGTACTCTCGGTAAAAATATTGCCTTATTCAGGGATACATGCGCTGTAAACGGTGTTGACGCCATTATACATGAGCGCAGCGGAAGTGCGCTTGATGATATAAAGGAGGACACCAGGTATGCAGACCTGGTGATAGCGGATCCTACGCTTTTGTTTTCCGAAGATGATAATGTTCCCACTGCATTTATAAAGAAGTTGTTGAGAGAATCGGAATGCCCGGTATTGATAGCGCCTGAAAATTTTGAGGTGATAAATGAAGTAGTGCTTGCTTACGATGGCAGTAACTCTTCAATATTTGCCATAAAGCAATTCAGTTACCTGTTGCCCGAACTTACAGGCCGTAAGGTTACCATCCTGAATATTACTGATGAGGATGCGCTGAATGCTGGTAATGATAAGTTCACTGAATGGTTGGACTCCCACTTCAATAACCTGGAGGTTGTTACACTGCCGGGAGATCCGGGTGAAGAACTTTTTAAATACTTCATTGATAATAACTGGAACACTAATATGCTGCTAGTTACAGGTGCATACGGCAGAAATATGCTATCCTTGTTCTTTAAGCCGAGTGCTATAGACCTGGTGCTCAAAGCTGTTGATATTCCCATATTCGTTGCTCATCATTAAGGCATGGTATTTATTGCATCAATAAGCAGTAAGCCATAATTGATCATGAATATTGAAAAGATAAACAAGTTGTTTTCAGACTACGAAAAGGCATTCAGCGCACTTGATTTCAAACAGAATGCACTGATGTTTTCAGATGCTTTTATAACTGCAGGCCCCAAAGGTGCAATAGCCCGCAGTAGGGACGAGTTTGTAGCGCATGCTGATGAGGTTAGTACATTTTACAAAAAGGCAGGGCAAGAATATGCCCAGATCCTGGGTATGGATACGGTCCCGATATCAGAGCAATACACGATGGTGAATGTGCACTGGGGCGTAACTTATCAGAAAACAGGCGACCTAGTAGTGGAGTTTGACGTATCATATATTGTCCAGGAGACTGACGAAGAGCCAAAGATCATCATGTTCGTAGCACACCAGGACGAGGATGAAGCGCTGAAAAAACTAGAGTTAGTGTGATAGTGGCGTGATTTTCATGTGGTTTAGAATATAAATTTATAAAATCAGATTTAGTTATGGAACATCCAAATATAGTACCCGAAGTAAAACCAATGCCCGATAAGCCGGAAATAAAACAAGTGCCGCCAGAGCAGCCCGCTATTGAACCGAGGCCTGAAATAACACCAGAACGTGGGCCGGAAGTGCCGGGTCAGCCGGTAGAAATGCCGCCGAGGAAGGAGGGATAGGGGCTATATCCTCTTTTTTAAATATTAGCAAAGAATTTCTTTTTTCAAGTCCTTTCTGCCCCCTACTTTCGCAGCGAAAGAAATTGAAAGATGGTAGAATTTTCACAAGGAGTATCAGGGAGATTAAATTTGAGGCTACAGGATGTTAACGCTGTACTGCAATTACTGGCAGAAGGTGCTACTATTCCGTTCATTGCCCGTTATCGTAAAGACAGTACCGGTGCTCTTGATGAAGTACAGATACAAAACATACAAAGCGAAGCTACCTTCCTGAAAGAGTTTTCGGAGCGTAAGGCTTTTATAGAAAAAACTATAGCCGAGCAGGGTAAAATGACAGAGGCCCTTCAGGAAAAAATAAATAAAGCTACTACGCTGGCAGAACTGGAAGATCTGTACCTGCCATACAAGCCCAAGAGAAAGACAAAAGCACAAACAGCAAGGGAGAATGGCCTGGAGCCATTGGCCCTTTTGCTATTGGAGCAGGGTAATGCTAATCCGCTGACTGAAGCTGCTGCATATATCAACGATCATGTAAAAACAGTAGAAGAGGCACTGCAGGGAGCCCGGGATATCATTTCTGAGCTGGTGAATGAACAGGCCGAGGTGCGTGCTAAAATGCGCCGCTTGTTTGAAAATACTGCAACGATTCAGAGCAAGGTACTTGCAGATAAAGAGACCGAAGGCATAAAATACAAAGACTACTACGATTTTTCTGAACCAATAGCCAAAATACCGTCGCACAGGATGCTGGCGATAATGCGCGGTTTTATGGAAGGTGTTTTGCGCCTAAGCATAGCTCCTATAGAGGAAGATGCACTTGCTATACCGGAGCAGATATTCGTTAAATCGAGTAATGAAGCAGGGGAGCAGGTGAAGAAAGCTGTGCGTGATGCCTACCGCAGGTTGCTGCAGCCAAGCCTGGAAAGTGAATTTCGTGCGGCACTGAAAGTAAAGAGTGATGAAGAAGCAATAACCGTATTTGCCGAAAATCTAAGGCAGTTATTATTAAGCTCACCATTGGGCAGTAAGAGTATCCTTGCTATAGATCCCGGGTACCGTACAGGATGTAAAGTAGTATGCCTGGATAATAAAGGCGACCTGAAAAAGACCGCCCTGATCTATGTACATGAAAATAATAACAGGCTGATAGACGCGGAACATAAAGTACGAAGCCTGGTGCAGCAGTACGGGCTGGAGGCTATTGCAGTGGGCGATGGTACGGCAGGCAGGGAAACAGAACAGTTTATCAAGAAGCTAAACCTTGGGTTGCCTATATTTCTTGTGAATGAGGATGGTGCATCCATCTATTCGGCGTCAGAGATAGCCAGGGAAGAATTTCCGGATCACGACCTTACTATACGTGGCGCAGTAAGCATAGGCCGCAGGCTTATGGATCCGCTCGCTGAACTGGTGAAAATAGATCCTAAGAGTATAGGGGTGGGGCAGTACCAGCATGATGTGAACCAGGTGCGACTAAAGGAACGCCTTGACCAGACCGTGATAAGCTGTGTGAATACTGTAGGGGTAAATCTGAATACAGCAAGTAAGCACCTGCTTAGTTATGTAAGTGGTATTGGCCCATCTATAGCGGAGAACATAGTTAATTACAGGAATGAGGCAGGCAGGTTTACATCGCGTAAGCAATTGCTACAGGTGCCCCGCCTGGGTAACAAAGCATATGAACAGTGTGCCGGCTTCTTACGCATCAAAGACGGCGAAAATCCTCTGGACGCAAGTGCAGTACACCCCGAGGCTTATGAACTTGTAGCTAAAATGGCTGCTGACCTTGGAGCTGATATTAAGAGCCTGATAGGTAATGATGGCCTTATCAAGCAGGTAGAAGCTAAAAAATACATTACTCCTCAGCTAGGCGAACATACCCTGCGGGATATAATGAATGAGCTGAAGAAGCCCGGACTTGATCCCCGAAACGA
This sequence comes from uncultured Flavipsychrobacter sp., assembly GCA_964478855.1. Classification (GTDB taxonomy): domain Bacteria; phylum Bacteroidota; class Bacteroidia; order Chitinophagales; family Chitinophagaceae; genus Nemorincola. The sequence continues at coordinate 2,424 of CAYZKL010000018.1, read as the reverse complement.
AGTGCAGCAATTTGAGTTTGCCAATATTTATGGAATTGAGGATGTGCGTGAAGGTATGATAGTGCCGGGTATCGTTACAAACATTACCAGGTTTGGAGCATTTGTAGATATAGGCGTGAAGCAGGATGGGCTGGTGCATGTGTCTGAAATATCGAACACTTACATTACCGACCCCGCGCAGGCATTGAAACTGAATCAGCAGGTGACTGTTAAAGTGTTGGAGGTTGATGCGCCACGTAAGCGTATCTCGTTATCCATAAAGCAGACACAGGAAGCGCCTGCCCGCAAGGATAAGCCGCAGCCACGCAAAGACTTCGGCAAAGCGGCACCCAAGGAAGAGCCTAAAAGTCTTAATGATGCATTGAGCATGCTCAAGAGCAAGTTTGCCAAATAGAAGTTGCGGACCCGCGAATGATATAAATAGAAAATATTTATTAATTTCAACTGATGAAATTCAGTGACAGGTTCAAGCAATGGCAATTTGACAAGAAAAGGCTGGAAGCCTTCAGCGATGGGGTATTCGCAATAGTGATGACCATATTGGTACTGGAGCTGAAATTACCGCATATCCATAACCCTGATGATATGCACGAGGTGTGGCATGCGCTGGCGCAGGTGGGGCCCATATTCTTTAGCTGGGTGGTGAGTTTCTTTTTTGTGATGCTGATATGGCTGCACCATCACCAGATACTGCACATGAGTACCCGAAGTGATTACGGCAGTATATGGATCAATGGGTTCCTGTTATTCCTGATATGCCTGTTGCCTTTTCCTACAGCAATGATGGGTGAGTACCCCAAATCTCCGGTCGTTGTGATGCTTTGGGGACTGTTATTCTCTGCCACAACTTTACTGTTGACGTGGTTCTATCATTACAATACCAAAAATTATCTGAGCCCGAATTTCAACAAAGACAGTGTGCGGAAGAACGTGCGGTTTTCCATTCTGGGTGGACCGATCATTTACCTCGCGGCTGCTTTACTGGCGTACCGGTCTGTGTATATCTCGTATGTATTGTATGCTGCCGTGCCATTCCTGTACATTCTACCACTGGATAAGGAAGTAAAAAAGCACAGGCATGAGGCGGAAGCGCCCCATGAAAACTAAGCAATAGATCAGGGCTGTTTCTTATGAAGGAATTTCCATTTGATGCCGGCGTGTTGTTCCGGTACGGTATCGCTAAGCAGCAGCCCCCATGGTTTTAAACCATCTACTCGGTCGAAAATGATCTTGAGGACCGCTATGAATGGTATGGAAAGGAACATGCCCGGTAATCCCCACAATGCGCCGCCCATCAATACGATCATGATAGAGATCAATGCATTGATCTGCACCTTAGAAGATACGATACGTGTCATCAGTATATTGTTATCGATGAACTGTATGACCAGGTAACAGCCAATGACCGCAAGTTGTGTAGTGTATCCCTCTGTTGTGACCGTTACCATAAGCACAGGCAGGGAAATAGCAATAATCCCGCCCAGGTAAGGCACCATATTAAGTATGCCGCCAATCACCCCAATGAGCACAGCAGAACGTACGCCCAATATGAGCAATGCGGTACAGTTCATTGCAGAAACTATAACCATTTCCAACAGCAGTCCCATTATATAGCTTTGTACTGAAGTCTTTACTTCTTTAAGTACTTCGCCTACCTGCTTTGAGTTTTTCTCTGAAAATACACGGTATAAAAAGTCAAGAATGAGTGTCTTATAAAAAAGGAGGAAGAATACATAAATAGGTATCAATACCAGTACGCTGGTAATGCCGAGTATAGTATTTAAAGTATGACTGATATAGGCAGGACCGCCTTCCAGCGCACGTTTTATCATAGCCGCCTGTTTATCCAGGGACATGCCAAACTTCTGAAATACCCATTGCTGCATATCAGTAATGATGGAAGATGACTTGGCTTTAAGTGCAGGTATACTTTCGCTGAATGTAGCTATCTGGCTGGATAGAAAATAGAGTACTGTACCCACCAGTATAATGGATATGAGCAGGCAGCAGAATATGGCTAACACGCGAGGCAACTTGCGTTCCAGTCGGTTATTCAATGGATTGAGCAGTATGGCTATCAACAATGCGAAGGCAACAGGAATAAGGATGTCTTCAAGGGCATTGAGTGCAAAGAAGAACATAAGAAGACCGAATAAGATGATGGTAGCCTTTAGATAGAAAGGGTATGAATTTGCATCCTTAGTTTCATTCATATTCATTATTAATAATTAATGGTTTGTAAAGATGTATATAAAATCGTACCAACTCAACAATTATAACTAAAAAGAAGAAAATGAATAATTGCTGAAATTGCTATAAAAGAAGATCGGGCACTATATCGTGAGATAAAGTGCCCGATCGAAGTGGTGTGGGAGGGAATTGAACCCCCGACACAAGGATTTTCAGTCCTTTGCTCTACCAACT
>CAYZKL010000017.1:10087-50674 GCA_964478855.1 uncultured Flavipsychrobacter sp. | reverse complement strand
GAAACTGGGCCGGGCACAGGGTGTGGCCATAGCCGCAGCCATGGTAAGTGGCCTGCACGCCACCGAATATGCCCCCAGGAAGATAAAACAGTCGATAACCGGGCGGGGCAATGCTACCAAGGAGCAGGTGCTGGATATGCTGCGCCATACCCTGAAATTTGAAGAAGATGTGCGCTTTATGGACGCTACCGATGCTGTGGCTGTGGCATTATGCCATCACTACCAGTTCCGTACGGAAGCGCTTAAAACGATCAATAAAGAAGCACCTAAAAAGGGTAAGACAAAAAAGGTCAGTTCATGGGATGCATTCATAACGGCCAATCCCGATAGAATTAAATAAAAACACTTTAAATATAAAAGATTTCAAACTTTGTTATTGTTTGCACATAGAAGTATTATATTAGCAGAGTAAAACTATTAACTTTGTCAGGTATCTTTTATGTCGCAACCTAAAGTAAAAATATTATTAGTGGAGGACGACCCTGTCTTGGGGTATGTGGTAAAAGATTTTTTGCAGAAACAGGACTATGATGTCACGCACTGTACTGACGGAGATGCCGCATGGAGTCAATTCATGAAAAACATCTACGATGTATGTTTACTGGACATATTGCTTCCGGGCAAAAAAGATGGAATGGAGCTTGCCAACAGCATCCGTAAAAAGAACGAACACATCCCGATCATACTGCTGTCATCAAAGAATATGGATGATGATAAAATTGCAGGTTTTGATATGGGCGCTGATGACTATGTTACCAAGCCTTACAATCTGCAGGAACTTCAGAAGAGGATACAGGTGTTCCTGAAACGGACTAAGAAAAAAGATCATGAAGGGCCGGTATTGTTTAAGTTAGGCGACCTGGATTTTGATTATACCAACCTCACATTAGGCAATGAAAAAGTAGAACACCAGCTGACACAGCGCGAAGCTGACCTGGTGCGATACCTGTGCCTTAATGCCAACCGTGTGCTGAAGCGTGATGAGATACTGATGAATGTATGGGGCAAGGATGATTACTTCCTTGGTCGCAGCATGGATGTATTCATAACCAAAGTAAGGAAGTACCTGAAATCGCAGACAGCGGCCAAGCTACAGACGATACATGGTATCGGGTTCAAATTCAACTACACGCCTTAAAAAGGTAAAAGGAATAAGTAAAAATTAAAAAGGTGTGTTGCGTTATGCAGCACACCTTTTTAATTTATGTGAACCCGCAGTAGCTTACGCAGTGGCCAGTTCAGGTAGTTTTCTTGGTTCGTATTTTTTCATCGCATTGGCTATTGCGGCAATATGGTCCGGGGTGGTGCCGCAGCAACCACCTACCAGGTTCACCCAGCCTTCTTTAGCCCACTCTGCAATGATCGCTGCTGTTTGCTCCGGGCTCTCATCATATTCACCCATTGCATTTGGCAGGCCGGCATTTGGGTATGCACTTACATAGCACGATGCGATCTGTGCAAGTTCCTCTACGTGCGGGCGCATCTGCTCCGCACCAAGTGCGCAGTTGAGGCCTATACTGAGCGGGCTGGCATGTGTAACCGAAATATAGAATGCTTCCAGTGTCTGCCCGCTGAGGGTACGGCCCGATGCATCGGTAATAGTACCGGATATCATCACCGGCATTTTAGGATGCTTCGTTTCTTTGAAAAATTTGTTGATGGCATATATCGCCGCCTTTGCATTCAGCGTATCAAAAATAGTTTCTACAAGCAGTATATCCACACCGCCATCTACCAGGCCTTTTATCTGTTCGTAGTAAGCATCAGCTACTTCGTCAAAAGTAACAGCACGGTAGCCGGGGTTATTCACATCGGGCGACAGCGACAATGTTTTGTTCATCGGGCCTATGGCACCGGCAACAAAACGGTCATTCTCTGTAAGCCCGTTCTCTGCCTTAAATTCCGCAACAGCTTCTTTGGCGACTTTTGCGGCAGCCACATTGATCTCATACGCAAGAGATTGCATATCGTAGTCTGCCATAGAGATCACCTGCGAGTTGAAGGTATTGGTCTCAATGATGTTGGCGCCTGCTTTCAGGTATTCTTTATGAATGTCTTTGATGATCTGAGGCTGTGTTAGGCACAGCATATCATTATTACCCTTAACATCAGTATGCCAGTCTTTGAACCGTTCTCCACGATAGTCTGCCTCCTGTAATTTATAACGCTGGATCATAGTACCCATGGCGCCATCTATTATCAGGATACGCTCGTCCAGTAATTTCCGCAATTGTGCATCTGTAGTCATAGAGTGCAAAGGTAAGGTATCGGGATAATTCGTAAATAGGATAATTTGTTAATAAGCTTAATGGCTGTGCTGTGTACATTAGGGTTACCTTTAGCCATATGTATGCAAAGGCTTATGAACTATTGGTAAGGATGGCGAACGACTGCGGGCCGCTGGATGTGGATGGTGCTGATGCCAATATCTATCGGGTATATGCGGTTGCTGATAAACTATATACCGAAGTGCTGGCCGGCGGGCAGATACAGGATACACGCAGGATAGATGAACTGGCTTATGACAGTGGCTATAAGACCGCAGCGCTTGTGGCGCATATAAAGGCTTCCATCTACAAAGTAATGAAGGAAAGCAATGAGCTGGACGATGAGCAATATAACTTCCTGCAGCAAAACCTGCAGCAACTGGTAAGACCCGCCAAACCCGCCATAGACAAGGTGATCAAAACCACTTATGAGCTGTTCAGGAAGTTGGGATTAGTGGCGGAGTAGGGTTTTGTAAAAAATAAATTTGTTTAAACTAAAAAAATAGTTTTACATTTGAACTACAAACATAGTTTAGATGAAACCATTGACAAGGGCGGAAGAGCAGGTAATGAAAGTACTCTGGAAAATGGGTAATGGATTGCTGATGGAAGTAGTAGAGAAAATGCCGGCACCACAGCCGCATAAGAACACAGTGGCAACAATATTGAAAACACTGGTAGATAAGGAGTTTGTAAATATAGAACAGCTGGGCAGGATACACAGGTACCATCCTGTGGTATCAAAAGACGATTACTCCAAAACAACACTCACCAACGTAGCAAAAAGCTATTTCGACGGATCCTTCAGCAATGTGGTTTCCTTCCTGGTAGATGAGCATAAACTGTCGGTGAATGACCTGGAGCTGCTGCTGAAACAATTAAAGAAAAAATAAAGCTGTATGGCCGGTATATACCTGTTCCTGGTAAAAAGCATAATAGTGAGTGGCATACTTACTACATGGTACTGGTTTGGCCTGAGGGATAAGAAGTTGCATAGGTACAACCGTTTCTTCCTGTTGTTCATACTGTATGCGAGCATACAACTGCCATTGCTGCATTTTCAGTTGTTTACCGTAGCCCATGTACCTACGGTTAAGGCATCGCCTGCTGCATATATGCTCACAGTGATAGGCGATAGCGAGGTGCCATACGATGCCGGTATAGCTAACATGCCTGAATATGCGATGTATATAGAAGAGGTGTTGGTATTAGGGTCGGTTGTGGTAAGTATGGTATTGTTGATCACGCTGACGGTAAGGGTTATATCCATACTGCGACTGAGCAGGAGATATCCCGGCAAAAAAACGGATGGAGTTACATTCATCAGTACAGACCATACAAGGGCGCCGTTCTCCTTTCTGAATTACCTTTTCTGGAGAACCGATATACCGCAGGACACAGATAGCGGCAGGCTGATAATGGCACATGAGCTCACCCACATCAGGCAGCGCCACACTTACGATAAACTGGCCTGCCAACTGCTCACCTGTATATTCTGGATGAACCCTTTTTACTGGCTCATACAGAAGGAACTGGAGATGGTACACGAATTCATAGCAGATGAAAACGCAATAGGCGAAGGAGATACCGACGCCTTTGCAAGGATGCTGTTACAAACACACAACAACGGACACTACCTGGTGCCTGAACACCAGTTTTTTTCTTCACCAATAAAACGAAGACTGACCATGCTGCAAACAACCTCGAAAACAAAGCATGCCTTGTCAAGGCGAATGATGGTACTGCCCCTGGTGGCTGGTGCCATACTGATATTCTCATTTACTGCCGGTAGAGCAAACCCCGAACCGCAGGGTAAAGTAGGTGCTAAAATAGTGCTGGTGGTAGATGCCGGCCATGGCGGCACAGATATCGGTTGCCATTACGGATCACTGAAAGAAAAGGACCTGAACCTGAGAATAGCACAACGCATCAGCGAGTTGTCGAATGCGTATAATATAGATGTGCGCCTGACCCGGACAAGGGATGAGACTCTGACCGTGGAAGAAAGGGTAACGATCTGCAAGAACTTCCGTGCTAATGACTTTATATCTATACATATAGGCGACATGGAAGGTAGCGCCGGTAAGGGCACTTATGATGTGGCAGTTAACTCTAAATCGCCCAATGCCGAGAAAAGCGCAGAGCTGGCGCAGTCGGTGTACAAGCACATAGCCGAGCCGGGATGGGAGCAAAAAGGCAAGGTAACCGACAATGGCGCTTATGTGCTGCGCAAGAACTCTGTGCCGTCTGTGCTGATAGAACTGGGCGATATAAAGAACAAAGAACAAATGGACCTGTTGACCGACAACGCCAAGCTGGATAAAGTGTGCCGTGCTATACTGGAAGGCGTGATAGAGGCCAATAAAGGATAAAAGATCATACTTAGAAACTGAACCGCTAGAGGGGTCGCATCATGCGGCCCCTTTGTTTTTTACACAGGGCAATAACGATAAATTAATGCGCCCAGCCTGAAAATAGGGCATAATATTTGTTGCACTTTGGGAAATTAAAGTAATTTTGCATGCTTTTTGGCGGGAGATAGCAATACTCCTTTCACATGCACTCTTATCTTATCTGATTTTAAATCTATAAATATGGCTGGCAATGCAGGTTCGGGATCTGAGGGAGAAATTACTGGAGGGCGATCTCAGCGATCTGCTGCACCACAGCAGGGATGAAGACTATCCTGCTGAGGTAGCGAAGCTATTGGAGTCGCTGCCCACTGACAATGCCGTAAATACATTCCTTTCCATACCGGAAAAAGTACAGATACAGATATTCTCGTTCCTCAACCACGTGTTGCAGATGCGGGTAATAGAAGAGCTGCCGAGGCCGCACGTATCTGAAATACTCAACAACCTGGAGTCCAACGACCGTATCGCTTTCTTTGATACGCTGGATGGTATGGAGGTTACCGAATACCTCAACCTGCTGAACGATAAGAACAGGCTGGCTACATACGACCTGCTGGGCTACCCGGAGAACAGTGTGGCCCGCCTGATCAATACCAGCTTTACTACTGTGCGCAAAGAGTGGACCATAGGACAGGCCACCGAGCACCTGCGCCGCTTTTATACCGATACCCCTGCTGCCAACGTGATATTCGTGGTAGATAACAATGGAAAACTGGTGGATGAGATACCTATCCGCAGGCTGGTGCTTAACGAACAGGCCAAGACCATTGAAGACATCATGGATGGATTTTATGTGAAGCTGGACATCCAGGACAGTATTGAAGATGCGATACAGAAATTCAAGGAGTATGACCGTGTGGCACTGCCTGTAACCAACAGCAACAACCTGGTAATGGGTGTGGTGACCATTGATGACGTGATAGATGAGGCGGAAGAGAAAGACACCAAGGAAATGCAACAGTTCGGTGGTGTGGAATCACTGGACCTCCCGTATGTGAAGACGGGCTTCTTTACCATGATACAAAAGAGGGCCGGCTGGCTCATCGTCCTGTTCATAGGTGAGCTGCTCACGGCCACAGCTATGGCACACTTTGAGCTGGAGATAGCCAAGGCTGCAGTGCTGGGCATGTTCGTGCCGCTCATTATATCCAGCGGTGGTAACAGCGGATCGCAGGCGGCCACCCTTATCATCCGTGCTATGGCACTTAAAGAACTGTCGCCCAGGGACTGGTGGTATGTGATGCGCAGGGAGATCTTATCAGGCGTTACATTAGGACTCATATTAGGTATTATCGGGTTTATACGCATAGCCATATGGCAGAAGATCGGTTGGTATAACTATGGCGCCCATTTCAACTGGGTGAGTGTTGCCTTTACGGTTTCGGTATCATTGGTAGGTATTGTGCTGTGGGGTACCATCACCGGCTCCATGATACCGATAGTGCTCAAAAAACTGAAGCTGGACCCCGCTACATCATCGGCACCGTTTGTGGCTACCCTGGTCGATGTTACAGGACTGATCATCTACTTTACCGCAGCAGCGCTGATATTACACATATAATAGTACACTTGCCGGGTTACATAAGTGATTTTTTAAGTTTTGATTTTTGGCTTTTTAAATTTGAATTTCATTACCTTTGCCGTCCCAAAAAGCGGGTGTGGTGAAATTGGTAGACACGCCAGACTTAGGATCTGGTGCTGCGAGGCTTGGGGGTTCGAGTCCCTCCACCCGCACAAAAGGCAGAAACAGTGCGTAGAAACAGTGCGCACGGGTTTCTGCCTTTTTCTTGTTTCCCCGCACTGTTTCTGTTTCTTATTGTTTTTCTGCTTTGTTGATTTTATCTTTATTTCATGTTCACTTTTGAAAATCTTGATGTTTACAAAAAGGCATTTGCGCAAAATCAATTGATATATCGATTACTCAAGAAAGACGTTGCAATTCCCCGATATATGAAAGATCAACTGGGAAGAGCTAGTCTTAGTATTCAGTTGAACATTGCCGAAGGTTCGGGTAGGTTCGCTAAAAAAGACCGGCGCAATTTTTTTGTAGTTGCCCGAAGTTCAGTACTGGAATGTGCATCCCTGATAGAATTTCTTCTTGCAGAAAATGAAATATCGATTGAAACCCATCTGGAACTAAGGGATAGATACGAAGAGATATCAAAAATTCTTTACACGATGATAAAAAATCTGGAAGAAAACTGACGGAGGCAAGAGTTTATTACTTATTATTTATTTTACCATAGCATTTTATAGTCCTCTTTACGCACTGTTTCTCCGCACTGTTTCTTATCTTTGCACCCCTTTTAATTAAAACAATTATAACACATATGGCTACAGTAACGCGTGAGAATATTGGTACGCTCCATGATAAGATAACTGTAAAACTGGCGAAGGAAGATTACCTGCCCTCGTTTGAAAAACAACTGAAACAATACGCAAAAACAGCTAACGTACCGGGTTTCCGTAAGGGAATGGTGCCGTCGGGTATGGTACGTAAAATGTACGGCCAGTCTGTTTTTAATGAAGAGATAATACGCAGCGCCGGCAGAAAGCTGGAAGACTATATGAAGGAAGAGAAGCTGTCGATATTCGCACAGCCTATGATACTGCCTGATAACAGCAGGACCATCCCTAATATGGCAAAGCCCGAAGATGTTGATTTCACTTTCGAGATCGGTATCAAGCCGGAGTTTGAAGTAGATGCGGTTAAGAAAAAAGCACACCTTACCAAGTATAAGATAGCGGTATCTGACAAGATGATGGATGATGAGCTGGAGCGCATCAAACGCCGTTATGGTAAAGTAGAATCGCAGGAAACCGTTACCAATAAAGAAGATATCATCTACGCTACTTACGAGCAGTGCGATGCTGATGGTAATGTGTCTTTTGATAACAAGATAGAAGATACAGCGGTGCTGGATAAGCTGCCTGCAAAGCTGAAGGAAATGATCATGGGCAAGAAAGCTGAGGACACTATCGTGTTTCGCCCGGCCGATGTGGCTACCGCTGAAGAGCTGCAGTCGTTCCTGAAGGACCCGCTGAAAGCAGACGAAGCTGCAGCACAGCAATATTACAAACTGACCATAAGCAAAGTAGGCCTGCTGATACCGCAGGAACTGGGCCCTGAGCTGTACGCACAGGTGTTTCAGAATGTGGAAGTAAAGGACGAAGCTGATTTCAGGGAGAAGATACGCACCGAACTTGGCCGCGAATTTGAGCGCATAGTAGCTGAGCGCCTGCAGAACGAGATATACGAACTGCTGGTACACAATACCAACATCAGCCTGCCTGTACCGTTCCTGAAAAGGTGGATGAGGGAAGGTGGTGAAAAGCCTAAGAGCGCGGAAGAAGTAGAACATGAATTTGGCAGTTTTGAGCACCAGCTACGCTGGCAGTTGATATCTGATAAGATAATAGGCGAGCAGGGCATCAATGTGACGATGGATGAAGTGAAGAAAGATGTGAAGACCCGCGTACTTGCTTACTTTGGCCTGGGCCCTGATGATGAGGACGAAGCGCCATGGATGGAAGGATACATGCAGAAGATACAGAAGGACGAGAAGATGATAGATGAGACCTATCGCCGCCTGCTGTTCGGTAAGCTGTTCTCCTACCTGGAAACTCAGTTCACTATCGAAGAGAAAGAGATAGGCGAAGAAGAGTTCTTCAAGCTGGGCAGCGCACATGAGGCGCACCATCACCATCATTAATAGGTGCCTTATAATAGATACTTTATTTAAAAAGCTGCTTTTCGGGGCAGCTTTTTTCTTGGCTTTTAATTCCCTGTACATTTTCCCTTTTTACTTTTTACTTTTGATGCTATGAAAGTTCGTGTAAGATTTGCGCCGAGCCCTACGGGCGGCCTGCACCTGGGTGGCGTGCGTACTGTGTTATATAATTATTTGTTTGCCCGCGCACATGGCGGCGACTTTGTGCTGCGTATAGAAGATACTGACCAGACCCGCTTTGTGGAAGGGGCGGAACAATACATAATGGACTGCCTGGCATGGTGCGGGCTGATACCCGATGAAAGCCCTGAAAAAGGCGGGCCGCATGCGCCATACCGCCAGAGCGAGCGTAAGCAGCAATACCGTGAGTATGCCATGAAGCTGGTGAATGAGGGTCATGCCTACTATGCTTTTGACACTACCGAAGACCTGGAGCGTATGCGTAAGGAATTCAAAAAAGACGAACACTCTGTACCGCAGTACGACCATACTACCCGCATGAAAATGCGCAATTCGCTGTCGCTGCCGGCAGAGGAAACACGGCAGTTACTGGCGGCGGGCACACCGCATGTCATCAGGATAAAGATGCCCGACCATACTACCGTGAAACTTACGGATATGATACGTGGCGAGATATCGTTTGACAGCAGCCTGGTAGATGATAAAGTACTGCTGAAAGCAGATGGTATGCCCACCTACCACCTTGCGGTGGTGGTGGATGATTACCTGATGCAGATCACTCATGCGTTCCGTGGTGAGGAGTGGCTGCCGAGTGCGCCTGTTCACGTGCTGTTGTGGGAATACCTGGGCTGGAAAGAGCAGATGCCGCAATGGGCACACCTGCCGCTGATACTGAAGCCCGATGGTAACGGCAAGCTGAGCAAGCGCGATGGCGATCGCCTGGGCTTCCCGGTATTTGCCATGAACTGGTACGACCCTAAAACAGGAGAGACCACCAAGGGCTTCCGCGAGATGGGCTTTTTGCCGCAGGCGTTTGTGAACATGCTGGCCATGCTGGGCTGGAACAGCGGTACCGAGCAGGAACTGTTCTCGCTCGATGAACTGGTGAAAGCATTCTCCATAGAGCGTGTGCACAAGGGCGGTGCTAAATTTGATTTCGAAAAAGCAAAGTGGTTCAACCACCAGTACATACAGCATACCGATAATGAAACCCTGGCCATCCTGGCTGCGCCATATATAGATGCGGAACTGGGTGAAGGCAAGTGGGATAAAGCAGTACTTGCGCAGGTGGTGCCGCTGATCAAGGACCGCTGCACATTGCTGCCCGACTTCTGGGCACAGGGTAGTTTCTTCTTTAAGACACCGGACACCATAGACGATGCTGCTATAAAGGACAAGTGGAACGACCAGAAGCAACAGTTCTTTGCCACCTGGGCCGATGTGCTCAGTAATCTTGCAGACTGGAACCATGATGCCATAGAGGCCAGCTTCAATGACCATGTAACCGAACACGCCATTAAAAAAGGAGAAGTGATGCTGCCATTCCGCATAATGCTGGTAGGCGGTAAGTTTGGCCCCGGTGTGTTTGCCATTGCCGAGGTGATAGGTAAGGAAGAGACCATAAAGCGGATGAAGAAGGTTATCGGTTAATACATCATATAGAGTTGATTGCTAAACGCTGCCTGTATACAGGCAGCGTTTTTTGTGATCAATGGTGTTATTCACCACTGGCGCGAGTCTGTAGCAAAGCCTGTGCGATGCCGACTCGTCTGAGTTGATCTGCCAGTTTGCAACCGGAATTCACCTTGATGTAGCTTAGGTTAGTACAGTTTTTACTATTGGTAATATATCGGGTTTAACCATTGGTGAGAGTAATCATGCAGCTTAATTGCATGCATAATAACAAAGTATAGTCATATTTAGATATGAATACCTAACACAAGTAGTCTGTTTACCAGGATTAGGATCACAAGTGTCAATATCCATTTGTACTTTATTTGACTATTAATGCTTTGATCTTCGTCAGTGTTTTTTGTTTGTGTAGTTAAATAATAATAGTAAGGCCACAAAACTACAAAGGGGCTAGTTATAGGAGCTATAAGACTAAGGGGAGTGGGAACAGGTAAATTGAGAATGGTAGTGATGATTATTCCTATAAACAAGGGGTAAAGTACTATGGCAGTAATAAATTTATTTCGTCGCTGATAATTTTGCGCCGTGTTAACGTCCATCATTGCAACAATATAACTAGATAAAGACTTCATAATAAAAAAAATGATGGCTACAGAAATAATAGCAAGTACGATGATGACGTACATAGGACATCCTACTATCCTTAAAGCATACCCAGTATCTCCGTATGAAAAAAATGGAGCAATAGAAATATATCCGAAGAAACCAATGTAACCGAAAATACTAATGTATAGCCATATAATTTGAGCTATTCCTTTATAATGGTTTCCTTTTAAGACACTATGACCTAATATTCCAAACAGCAGACTAACGAACGGACCTGCTATTGCACAAATTATTCTCGACACATCGCTTTGCAAGTTGCCATAACTTACGGAATTATGAAATAATGTAGGACTACCATGGAATAATAGAGCTGCAATAAAATGTCCAGCCTCATGCAAGGTCATCTCAATTATTGAGGCAATAACAAAAGCTACGGAAACATTAATAACTATGTTAGTATATTTCATAAAATTAAATCAACGGTGATTTTTTGTCCAAAACAATTTTGTTGAAAGTAATTAGGTACGATTTAAATAAGCATGGCAATACTTCACGAATATAAAATATTTGTTTTAGTTTAAGAGATATAATCTTATGAAACGTTTGGAACACAAATAGGATTGTCCCCTTGACCCCTTAAAAGCCGTGCTTGCAAGTTTTCCCTCTACTTAAACGCTTACACTCCGAGATACAGTACAGACTCGAGCAAGAACCGTCATCAAGATCGGGTTACCCCCGAAATTCTTTTATCATAAACAGCTACCGTCTTATCATACTACGTTTTTGGTATTATCATAAAACTCCGGTTTTTTACTTTCCTATATCGTTCTCACCTTTGTGAGTTGGTAATAGCTTAAACTAATCTTGTGAGGGCATAAGTAGCTGGTAAACATTACAGGGTTAATCAGGCGAATCACGATTGATCTGAGGTTCAAATAGGGTGAATGGCATACCCCAATGGGGTCACCCAAAAGTGAAAATTACACCCCATTTTCGACATAAGATAAATGACGTGTCGAAAATCCTCACCCCATTTCGACATATCAATGGGGTGACTTTGGGGTGTCATGGGGTCACCACTCACCCTATCGCTTGATTGATAATCAATGATTTACATTAAGATCTGAGGTTGAAATAAAATTATGGGGGGTGTTAACGAGGCGTATGAAATAGATATTCTTTGTTTTGGCTGCTGCACGCTTCTATATAGTGGTTTAAATACAACATAATTTGGTATGGATTATTAACCGTGAATATTATTCAATACATTGTAATTAAAATATAAAAGTCTATGTGTAACAAGCATAATAGCTACCAACCGATCAGGTGCATCATACCACCATATATAAGTAATGCACTAATGGACAGTGATGATAAACAGGTAGCAGACAAGGCAGTTAACAGTACGCTGCAGGAAGCAATGTTGCGTATGAGCAGAAAATTTGTGGGCGGACTGGAGCCGGCCCAACGTAAAACAATGATGGCTGCTCCACCAAGGCGAACTAAACCACAGATGAATATGCAGCTATATGATATTCATCACAACACAGATGTGGCGGGAGCAACATTGCTATGGGCTGATGGCACGGCTATTAAGCGACTGGATAAGGATGCAAAGAATATAGTGGCCTGCGGTACAGCAGCATGGGATTTCTTTTATAAGATATTCGGAAGAAACTCACTTGACAACCTGGGCATGATAATGAAGCACTATATACATTATGGCAATAGTGTGGATGACATGAACAATGCAATGTGGGACGGCTTGCAAATGGTCTACGGTGATGGTGATGCCAAGACATTCGGCAGCTTTACATCTGACCCGGATATCATAGCGCATGAGCTGACCCATGCAATAACGCAATACGAATGTAACCTGGATTACCACAACCAGAGCGGTGCACTGAACGAGTCATTATCAGATGTGTTTGGAATTATGGTAAAGCAGCGAATGATGAACCTGGACGTAAAGAAATCGAACTGGCAAATAGGTGAAAATGTGTTGTTGGGGAATAAATACTGCCTGAGAAGCATGAGCCAGCCGGGGAGCGCGTTTAAAAAGCACCCTGACCTGGGTGATGACCCACAACCGGCAACTATGGACAAATACCTGAAATTGCCGGACACAGGCAGGGGCGACTGGGGCGGCGTACATTACAATTCGGGTATTACCAATTATGCATTCTACGTGGCTGCCTATAATATGGGTGGTTTCTCGTGGGAGAAGATAGGGCGTGTGTGGTATGCTGCAATGACGGATAAGAAAAAACTGAAACCAACTGCGAACTTTGCAGATTTTAAAGCGCTGACCATAACGAAGGCTGAGACATTGTTCGGTATTAAGAGCAAGGCAGCTGCCGCAGTGAAAAGCGGATGGAATGCGGCAAAAGTATAAATGATGCGTATAAAACTGATAAGATCGGGAGGGATGCTGCCGGTGAACAAGGAAGCAGAGACAGACTTGACCAAGGCCGAGCTGGATGAATTACTGACCGCCATAGAGCTGCCGGATGGCGGAGCATCGGCGGCGAGGGATGCAGTACATTACACGCTTGAGGCCGGGGGTAAGGAAGCGTCTGTGGATCTGCGTAAGGTGCCGGCAAAATATAAGGCAATGATAGAGGAGCTTGTTGCGAAACTAGAGATCGTGAAGTAGCCGGGCTTTATCAAATTTTCTGCATAGTAGTTTTGCTACACCTATTTTCATTTTACCAAAATGTAACATGTATGCTTTTTGGATCCGCATCAGGTTTCCTGGTTTAGAAATGAAACTTTCAATTACCCCATTAACATTATCTTTGCCGCAATTATATTTTATTAGTTATGTTGCCTATACATTTATTCAGGACGAATAAGGAGCTGATACTGGAAGGACTTAAGAAAAAGAACTTTAAGGAGCCGGAACTGGTACACCGTATCATAAGCATTGATGAACACCGCAGAACACTGCAGGTGGAAAATGATAACCTGGCCGCCGCTGTAAACTCCGCATCGAAAAGTATAGGCCAGCTGATGGCCAAGGGCAATAAAGAAGAGGCCGAACAGCTGAAGCAACAGGTAGCACTAAATAAGGACCAGGCTAAAAACGTAGCCGAAAAACTTGCTAAGCTGGAAGCAGAACTGCACGATACGCTGGTGCTGCTGCCCAATATGCCGCACAGCAGTGTACCCTACGGCAAAACACCCGAAGAGAATGAGATAGTACGCACAGGCGGTACCATACCAGACCTGAGTGCACAGAAACTACCCCACTGGGACCTGGCCGCAAAGTATGAACTGATGGACCTGGAGCTGGGCACCAAGATAAAAGGTGCGGGCTTTCCCGTATTTATGGGGCAGGGCGCAAGGCTGCAAAGGGCACTGATCAATTACTTTCTGAATTATAATACTGACGCAGGCTATAAAGAATTCTGTCCGCCGTTCATGGTAAACAAGGATTCGGCATACGGCACAGGACAGCTGCCTGATAAAGAGGGACAGATGTACCATGTAACGGAAGATGGTTTTTACCTGATACCTACCGCAGAAGTACCTGTGACCAACATATACCGTGATGTGATACTACAGGAAACAGAACTGCCGGTGAAGATGACCGCATACTCGCCATGCTTTCGCCGTGAGGCTGGCTCTTATGGCAAGGATGTGCGTGGCCTGAACAGGGTACACCAGTTTGACAAAGTAGAAGTGGTGCAACTGAGCCATCCTGCAAAAAGCTATGACGCACTGAACGAAATGGTGCTGCATGTAGAAAAACTGCTGCAGGCACTGGGCATGCCTTACCGCATACTCAGGTTGTGTGGTGGTGATATGAGCTTTGCATCGGCACTCACCTTCGACTTTGAAGTATATAGTGCCGCACAGGAGCGCTGGCTGGAGGTAAGTTCGGTATCCAACTTCGAGACCTTTCAGACGAACAGGATGAAGATAAGGTTTAAGGACGGCACAGGTAAGACACAACCGGTACACTCGCTGAACGGAAGTTCGCTGGCACTGCCGAGGATCATTGCGTGCCTGCTGGAGAATAACCAGACACCGGAAGGTATAAAGATACCCGAGGCTTTGGTTCCTTACTTTGGAAAGGGGGTGATTAGCTAATGTGCTGATTAGCTGATGTGCTGATTGCACGGGTCAAGCTTCGACTTCAAACAGGAAGGGAGTGTGTTTCGACTTTTTAATTTTGACTTTTTAATTTAGAAAAAATGATCCAACGCAAACAATCGATATGGTTATTACTGGCGGCACTGCTGAATGCGGGTGTTCTGTATTTTGACCTGTACCACTCACATACTGTAGTGAATGGCGTAGATACCCTTGGGCAACTGCGGGTAGGTGATCATTACCCTTCGCTATTGATCGCATTGGTGACCATCATGGTGCCGCTCATTGCCATATTTATGTATGGTAACCGCAAGCGCCAGATAGCGATGTCGGTATTCAGTATTGTAGCTACAATATCATTTATCACTATGACACTGTCGCGCGTCACCAACCTTGCAAAGGCTGTGCCACCGCCATCAAGCGGCAGCTACTGGATAGGTGCTGTATTGCCCGTCATTGCTATCATGTTCCTGATACTGGCCATAGTTGGCATACGCAAGGATGATAAGCTGGTGAAGTCGATGGACAGGCTGAGATAAAGGAAAAGGCAAAAACGAAAATTAAAAAAGGGTGCGGCATATCAGAGATATGTGGCACCCTTTCATAGTATTAACGAGGGAAAGACTTTTATAAACTCCTTTAGAATTTTACGGGTTTGCGGTTGCGGGCGGGTACTACAGCTTCATTGGGCTGCCTGCGGTTTGCGGCATGAGACAGCCTTACCGAAATACCGATATTGATACCCACATTGCTGAATGGTTGTGCATAGGTGGGTTGGTTAAACCCGTTGCTGTCGATCACCACATCGTTGCTGTAATTAGTTACAAGCGGGCTGGATATATTGGACAGGCTAAGAGCGGTTCCGTTCCTGGTAAAATCTGTTATCTCTGTCTGCTTGATATTGGGAGCAATGGACAACAGGCTTATTTCGGCGAACAGGCTGATGGCATTATCGAGTTTGTAGCTGACACCTGCTGCGGCGCCAAAGCCAAGCGCAAAACTGTTCTTTACCCTGATGGTGAAATCATATACGGTATTTGCACCCGTACCGGGCTGATTGGTAAACACCTGGTGCTGCACGATATCTGTGCGCACAGGTATAGCCAGCCCCAAACGGGTATAAGCATTAAGCCCGCGGTCGACGGTGGTGAGTACGAATGACGGGAGGATAAAAGACGGCGTACTTGCCTGCTGGGTTACCACGAGGTCGTTGGGTACGCTGTTGATAGCTACATTGGTGATATCGCAGGAGTGTTCCCTAGGCTTCAGCACAGAAACCATATTCAGTTCGAAACCGGCACGCTCTGTGAACATATAACCAATGGCTCCATTGAGCTGCAGGCCCGAAGTAAAGGATACATTCTTCATCGTATATGCTTGTGTGGCCACATTGAGCGAACCGCTGTAGGGAGCGGAACCACCATCGAGGGTTTGCCCGGCATGAGGCAAAGCATATCCCGCAGCACCCCTGAAGTAAAGGCCCTGCGTAAAGCCTGATGTAGTGATCAGCAACATACTTAGCGTAACGGTTATCTTTTTCATGGTCGTTATTTGCTCAAAGGTAATTGATACGCGAAAAAAGCAAGGGCAATTTTTAAGAGGGAACGTCGTTAAATAAGACCAATATAGCTTGTAAATTGCGGTGTCATAATTTGACTATGAACAAAATGATCATACAAAAACTCTTAATAGCATCTTATATGCTGTTGTTGTACACTACCGCACGATCGCAGACACGGCAGTATGATGAGGCAGCTTTTTACATAGGAGCCCACCAGGACGACTGGCAACTGTTCATGGGTGCGGATGCCTATAATGACATACATGATTTTGACGAAAAGAAGAGTACCGTCAATGGCAAAAAAGTAGTGTTCATATATGTAACAGCAGGCAACCTGCATGATGATGACGACCGGAAAACCTGCGATTGTAAAGAACCACATAAAAGGAAGTATAAGAAGATAGCTTACTGGCAGGTGAGGGAAATAGGTGCTAAGAACTCCACCCACCTGGCAGCATGTCAACTGGGTAGTATCAATGCGCAGATACCGTATCCTGAAAATAAGGAGGTGACCATCAATGGGCATAAGATAACGAGGTATGAATTCAAGAATACGGTCAGTTACTTTTTAAGGCTGAAGGCGGGTATCTACAGCAAGTGGAAGGACAGCGCAGCAATAGTAGTGGGTACGATGGATGATGAAGCAAGTTATAGCGGGCGCGCCGATCTTGTAAAAACCCTTTACGATATATATGTAATAGAAACAGCGATGAGCGTGCCATCAGGTAAGGCAGTGTTTCATATGCCGGATACTGATTCGGTTATTAACCCCTATGACCATACCGATCACAGGATAGCTGCGGGTATTGCGCTGGAAGCCACAAATATGTTAGCGGAGCGCACTAAAGCATGCTACAACATAGCATTGCATGTGGACTATCATACAGAAAACCTGCCCGAGAATATAACCGGAAAGGATGCGCAGAATGAAGCAGCCCTGGTAGGTGCTTACTGCCTGGCACTGCTTGACTATAATGCCTGGCCCGAATGGGGAGACATATACCAGAAATGGACCACGAGGAACTACAGCAGAACGGTAAGTACCTGCGATAAATAAAAAGACCCGCATGTAGCGGGCCCTTTTACAGTAGTATTATTTCTTCTTCATTGCGGCTTCTATTTCTTCTACCGTTATCGGTATGTCTTTGAATAGGTCGGTATTACCATTCTTGGTGATCCAGATGTTGTTTTCTATACGGATGCCCATCTGCTCTTCTTCTATATATATGCCCGGCTCTATGGTGAACAGCATACCCTCGCGCACCACATCGGTATAGGAGCCGATATCGTGCACCACTATACCGAGGTAGTGAGAAACACCGTGATAGAAATACTTGCGGAAAGCTGGGTTCTCAGGATCCTGGTTCTTGATGTCGGCCTTGGTAATGAGGCCTATTTTCAGCAACTGCTTTTCCATTTCCTCATTGATGCTCTTCACATACTCCTGGAATGGCAGGCCCGGTTTCAGTATCTTCTTGCCGTGGTTATGCACCGCCAGGCAGGCATTGTACACTTCCTTCTGGCGCTTGGTGAATTTACCATTGACAGGAATGGTGCGGGTAAGGTCGGCATTGTAGTTGCCATACTCTGCACCAAAGTCCATGAGCAGCAGTTCGCCGTCCTTACACTCCTGGTTGTTCTCCTCGTAGTGCAGGGTACGGGCACGGTCGCCGCTGGCTATGATGCAGCCATAAGCATGACCGGTAGCCCTGTTGCGCAGGAACTCGTGGGTGATCTCTGCCTCGATCTCGTGCTCAAACACACCCGGCTTCACGAACTTCAGTACGCGGTCAAGGGCTTTGGCTGTTATATCTATGGCAGTTTTGGTTACTTCTATTTCTTCTTTGGTCTTTATATTGCGCAGTTCCTTCATGATACGGGCGGCACGGTCGTAAGTATGCACCGGGTATTTTTTCATGAGGTCCTGTACAAATACCAGGTCGGTACGGTATAGTTCTGTATCCAGGCGGTTATGTTCATTGGTATTCAGGTACACCGTATCGGCACTGTTCATCATTACCTGTATCATGGTATCAAAGCCATCCAGCCATTGTATATTCTTTATACCTGATATGGTTGTAGCTTCATCCTTGCGTAGCTTGTGGCCCACCCATTTTTCAAGCAGTTCGTTAGGCCGCAGCAGTACCAGCACCTCGCGCATATTCTTATCCGGGTTATCCGGGTAAAGGATAACGATCGACTTCTCCTGGGTGATGCCGGACAGCCAAAGGACATCAGCATCGGGTTTGTAGCCATAGGTACCGTCGCCGCTTTTAGGGAAAACCGGGCTAGCTGGGAAGATAGCCAGTGAATTTGGCTTCATTTTTTTGATAAAGCGTTGCCTGTTCTGCTCGTATAATTTTGATGCTATTGGTAGATATTTCATGTTCCGGTAATTGTGATTTTGGAGGTGTGAAGTTAAATCAAATACGTAATTTGTTATGGGTTAAAATGAGGGGTATAAAAAGATAAGGAAAACATAACCCTAATAGTATATTAACTGAAAGTAATAAGTTGTTTTTGCGCTTACAATAATGTGTGATTTATATTTATATGATTTTAATTATTTTGAATGTGTATATCCTGCTTTTATGAAATAGTTCTTATCTTTAGAACTACAAATTTCGGATAAACATAAAGTAACCACTTTGTGGTGGATGTTTATTCTTGTAATTTTTTGTTATAATTTCTGCTGTGTATAGCCGGAAGTGGCTAATGTAGCGGGTTATAGCGATTGTATCAATTATTGCAAACAGTTATAGTAATAGGATTATTAAAACATTTGAAAGATGAGAAAACTGTACAACAACCTAAGCCTTCTCCTGGTAGCATTGATCGGGATAAACATGAGTGCGGGTGCACAAACCCCCGTGGTGTACAATTATACGGGTACTATCCAAAGCTACACTGTGCCGATAGGTATCAACAATGTATTGGTTGATGCGCGTGGCGGTGCGGGTGGACTGAACTCCAGCCTTAGTGCTGCGGTGGACAGGCAGGGTTACGGCTCTTGCGTGGTGTGTACCCTTGCGGTAACTACCGGACAGGTGCTGAATATATTTGTAGGTGGCCAGGGCCAGAACGGTTTTACCAATGCAATATCGGCAGGTGGTTTTAACGGTGGTGGCAGGGGCTTTTACAGCAACACATCGCATGGCGGTGGCGGCGGTGGCGGCGCATCAGATATCCGATTTGGCGGTACTGCGGCTTCTAACCGTATCATTGTAGCTGCCGGTGGCGGTGGTGCAGGATACTATTGTAACACATTACAGAGAGACAGAGGCGGTGATGGTGGCGATAACCTTACAGGTGTGAATAATGCTGCAGGTGAAGCAGGCGCGAATGGTTGCGCACCGGCTACAAGTACAGGTGGCGGCGGCGGCCCTATATCAGGTATAATTGGTGGTTTAGGTGGTACATGTACTTCATCATGTGCTGGTTTGCCGGGTGTTAATGGTGGTGATCCGACTGCAGGTGGTATTGGTGGTGATGCTGGTGGTTTCCTTATTGGTTCTGCATCATCAGGCGGCGGCGGCGGCGGCGGCTGGTATGGCGGCGGTGGCGGCCAGTTTACCGGCGGCGGCGGCGGATCGAACTATACAGATCCGGGTCGTGTAGCAGCAGCAGGAGTAACGCATAGCAGATGTAACACAAGTGGTAATGGCGTAGTTACAATAACTCCGATCTGTATCATACCTCCTATCAGGGGCGTATCTAATATATGTATAGGATTCAATACAGCATTCAGCGATTCAGTGACGGGCGGAGTATGGAGCAGCACAAATCCTGCTGTAGGTACCATTGATGCGGTAACAGGAGCATTTACGAGTATAACACCGGGCAGCACTACAATAGAATATGTATATGGCCCATGTACAGTGATTCTGCCATTTACTGTAAATCCACTTCCAAGTCCTATAACAGGTGATGATACTGTGTGCGTGAATGCGCTACTTGCACTTTCCAATGTAGATCCGGGAGGTGCATGGACCAGCAGTAACGGTAATGTAACGATAGGCTCATCAAGCGGTATTGTTACGGGGGTAACGGCAGGTTCATCTATCATTACCTATACATTGCCCACAACTTGTATTATAACGAGGTCGGTATTGGTAAACCCATTGCCGGCACCTATTACAGGGCCAACGGCAGTATGCTCTGGTTTGACGGTAACTTTAAGTGATGCCACAGCAGGTGGTGCATGGACCAGCAATGACGTAACAACCGCCAGCGTAAGCAGCGGTGGTGTAGTAACCGGCGGTATCGCAGGAACAACAACAATAACATATACAATACCAACAGGTGCGTGTTTCCGAACCAGTTCGATGGTGGTGAACCCGTTACCGGCACCTATAACAGGTACTGACTCTGTATGTAACGGCCTTACCGTAACATTCAGCGACGCTGATCCGGGGGGTACGTGGAGTACAAGTAACCCTGCTTGTGCATTTATATCGGCTGGAGGAGTGATCACGGGTGTAGGCGCACCTTGTGTTGCAACTATTACATACACTTTACCTACCACCTGCATCATGACTAGTACCGTGAAGGTAAATCCGCTACCGGGAGTAATAACCGGTCCGCCAAATGTGTGTCATGGATTGTCAGTAACGCTGAGCGATGCAACACCGGGTGGTATATGGAGCAGCAGTAACACTTCTACTGCAGATATAGGTTCGCTGACAGGTGTAGTAGTAGGTGTGAATCCCGGATCGGTGAACATCACTTATACTTTACCAACAGGATGTATCCAGAGCAGAACATTTGCAGTAAGTCCTTTGCCTGCGCCTATCACAGGGCTGGGTATTGTATGCCAGTATGCAACGGTTACATTGAGTGACTCAGATCCGGGAGGTACATGGAGTACAGCTAACGTGGCAGTAGCTACAGCTGGTTCTTCATCAGGGATCATTACCGGTACAGGAGGAGGAGTAACAGATGTTACTTATACCCTGCCAACAGGTTGTATCACTACAACAACAATTGCTGTGGACCCGATAGGCCGTGTAGTGGGACTTACCACAATATGTGTAGGAACAACAATAACATTCAGCGATTCTATAAGTGGTGGTAACTGGATAAGTACAGTACCTGCGGTAGCAAGTATAGACCTGTTTACAGGAGATGCCATTGGCTTATCGAACGGTGTGACCGTGATATCATATATATTACCTTCAGGCTGCGTGCAAACAGCTACACTTACTGTAAATGCATTAGCCCCGATAACAGGCCTTGATAATGTTTGCTCAGGATTGAGTATCACACTATCTGACGCTGCTCCCGGTGGTACATGGATCAGTAGTAATCCTACGATAGCAACCATAGGGTCAACGACAGGCATACTAACCGGGCATGGCGTAGGTGGCGTGGATACTGTAACCTATGTATTGGGTACAGGCTGCAGCACTACATTTACTGTTACGGTAAATCCGTTGCCGGATCCGATAACCGGTGCAACCCAGGTATGCGAAGGGCAGATCACATCGGTAAGCGATGCGACCGCAGGCGGTTTCTGGACATCTCAAACTGGTAATGCCGCAGTAGGTGTACTCACCGGTATCGTATTTGGTAGTAGTCCGGGTACAGATATCATTACCTATACATTGCCTACAGGCTGTATAGAAACATGGTCAATAACCATAGCACCACTGCAGCCAATAACCGGGCCGATAGATGTGTGTGAAGGGTCATCAATATTCCTGAGCGATGCTACTCCGGGTGGTGTGTGGAGCACAAGCTCGACATGTGCTAGTGTGAACTCAACTACGGGCGAAGTGACCGGGCTGCCGGGCGGGCCATGCACTGCAACAATAGAATATACAACACCGGCTGGCTGTATTGCTTTACTTAATGTAAACGTACACCCGCTGCCGGGTACGATAATAGGCCCATCTAATATGTGCCAGTTTACAACTATGGTACTGAGCGATGCAGCACCGGGTGGTGTATGGACGAGCAGTAATACTACAGTTGCGACAGTAGGATCAGTAACAGGGGTAGTGACGGGTGTGAATGGTGGAGTAGATACAATAACTTATACCCTACCTACGGGCTGTCTGGTAACGCATACACTGCTGGTAAATGCCGCACCGCCTATTATAGGCCCTACGGGTTTTGCAGGTGTATGTATAGGCCTTACCATTACCCTGAGCGACTCACTGATAGCACCGGGTGGCTGGAGCAGTTCTAACACATCTGTAGCTACCATAGGCTCTACTGATGGTGTGGTACTGGGTGTGGCTACGGGTACAACAGTTATATCTGCATTGCTGACAACCGGTTGTATAGTGACCAGGAGTGTGACAGTGAGCGGACCACCGCCACCAATAAGCGGCGCCCTTACAGTATGTGTGGGTGGCAGCGTGCCAATGTCTGATGCACTGGCAGGTGGTATATGGACCAATGAAAACTCGTCAGGTAGTATAACATTGCTTGGGGGAGTATATACCGGTAACATGGCTGGTACGGATACCATAACCTATACCAACCCCTCGACGGGATGTTATACAACAAGAACAATGATAGTATATGACCTGGCCGATATAATGGGACCTAACAATATATGTGAAGGTGTGACGGTGTGTCTCAGTGACTCTGCAGGCGGAGGTATAGGAACCTGGAGCCTACTGCCTCCCGGAGCGGCTACAATAGATGCTATAACAGGATGTGTGACAGGTGTACTTGCCGGAACGACTGTTATCACTTATACATTGCCGACAGGCTGCCGAGCTACGATGTCTATGACCGTAAATCCTGCACCATTCCCTACTATAGTAGGGCCATCAACAGTATGTGAGGGGCTGTCCATATCGTTATTTAACGTGACCGGCCTGCCGTGTACCTGGAGTGCAAGTAATACGGATGGGGTCGTCTCGATAGCGCTGCCCAATACCGACCCTGTAACGATAGTCGGGGTCACGGCAGGGGTAGATACCATAACCTATAGTACAGCATTTGGCTGTATAGCTACTAAAACAATAACCATACTTCCGGCACCGGCACCGATAACCGGACCGCTGACCATATGCCAGGGGCAAACAGTAACCCTGAGCGATGCAGATCCGGGAGGTACATGGTGGAGTGCAAGTACAGGTGTGGCAACCATAGGCTCACTTACCGGCGATATGACCGGCGTAGCAGGTGGTACTTCAGTGATCTCTTATATGTTTGTAAGTACAGGATGCTTTACTACAGCAACAGCAACAGTGAATCCTGTACCGGCAATAACCGGAACAAACAATGTATGCGAAGGACTGACCGTAACGCTTGCTAATACGATACTTGGTGGTACATGGACGACGACAGCTACATGTTTGACAGTAGGATCTTCTACAGGGGTAGTGACGGGTATAACCGGTTTCTGCACAGATGTCGTCACCTATACGCTGCCGAGCGGTTGCGAGGCATATTATAGTATGACCGTTAACCCGACACCATCAGCGATCATAGGCAGCGGCACTTATTGCCAGGGTACGCCTGTGACACTTAGTGATGCAGATGCTGGTGGTACATGGAGTACAGGAGATGTGAATGTGGTGACAACAGTAGGGCTTATTACAGGTATAGTGACCGGAACCGGGCAAGGCCTGGATACGATAACCTATACACTACCTACAGGCTGTGTGACCACAACAACAATAAGCATTAACCCGATAACACCGATACTGAATGGTAACCAGGTGTGTATAGGCTCTGCGCTGACACTGAGTGATGCAACACCGGGTGGTACCTGGAGCAGTTCTGTACCGAGTGTGGCAACCATTGGCTCACTGACTGGAGTAGTAACTACCGGACTAACGGGAACAACAATAATAACTTATGAGATGGCCAGCGGCTGTACGGCAACGATAACGCTGACAGTGAACCCGCTGCCACAGGCCATAACCGGGCCTGACGAGGTGTGCGTAGGGCAATCTATTACACTGAGCGATCCGGATGCGGGTGGCGCATGGACAGTGTCCCCCGCAGGGCGTGCTTCTATAACCCTGGGTACAGGTATTCTTACCGGCGGACCAGGATCAGGCGCAGTAACCGTAACATATACCCTACCTACAGGTTGCCAGGCATTCTACTCAGTAACGGTGAATCCGCTACCTGCAGCAATTACACCTGCTGTAGCAAACGTATGCGTAGGCTTTACAATTAACCTGAGTGATGTGACTGCAGGAGGACTGTGGAGCAGCAGTAATACGGGTGTGGCCGATGTAGGCTCTACTACAGGTGTGGTACTTGGTAATTCAGGAGGTACGTCAACAATTACTTATCAACTGACATCAACAGGATGCTATGTAACACGTCTGGTAACTGTAGGCACACTTCCGGGTGCGATCACCGGTCCTAACGAAGTATGCGTTGCATCTTCTATTACATTATCAGATCCGATAACAGTAGCTGGGGGTAACTGGACCAGCCAGTTCCCTGCAATAGCAACAGTTGTTAATACTTCTCTTCTACCGCCTACTGCAGTGGGAACAGTAACAGGAGTTTCAGCAGGTGTGACCAACATAACCTATAGTACAGGCTTTGGTTGCGAAGCAGTATATACGGTTACTGTATTACCACAGCCGTCAGGCATCATTACACCGCTCAGCGATACCATGCTGTGTCCGGGTGGATTTGTAGCCCTGACTGCCGGAACGGGATCATCATTAAGCTACCAATGGTATAACCCGGGTGCGATACCTGGAGCTACCAGCTCGACATACATAGTGCCAAGTACGGCAGTGGGTATCTACTCGGTAACAGTGACCAGTGGCACAACCGGCTGTTCTATCACATCGCGTGGTATGAATGTAACGGTACACCCTGTGGGTGTGACCATATCGCCTACCGGTTCTGTAGGCGGATGTTCCGGTGGTGCAGGTACGATACTGACGGCAACCCCTGCCCCAGTGGGTGTATATACTTACCAGTGGCTGGAAAGCGGCATACCGATAGGAGGTGCAGTGGCAGCAACATATACTGCTACAATGACCGGCGTGTATTCTGTGATAGCAACCAATACTGTAGGCTGCTCAGGTACATCGCTGACCACAACGGTAACAGTGAACCCCGTACCGGTAGCAACAGTGACACTGTCAGGCCCGCTTACATTCTGTAACGGAGACAGCGTAACGTTCAGCGTATCTACAGGAACAGGATATACTTACCAATGGCAGTTAGGTGGTGTGCCGATATTCGGCGAAACCAACAGTACCTATGTAGCGCATGGTGCCGGAACTATAGGTGTGGTTGTGACGAATTCATTCGGTTGTACCGCAACATCTCCGTTGAGCGTTGTTACGGTTAATCCGTCACCTGTGGTGATACTGGCAACGTCAGGCTCTCCGGGCTTCTGTTCAGGTGGTAGTTTCTCGATGAGTATTCCACTGGTTGCCAATACGGATTACCAATGGTATAATGGCACCACACCAATAGGAGGCGCTACCAATGCTGCATACACAGCAACCGCCTCAGGTACATATAAAGTAATAGCGGTAAATACGATAAATGGATGTACGGCTGCATCGCCTACAACAACGGTAACAGTTATGGGTACACCGATCATTACACCGATCAGTTCTACTTCATTCTGTTGGGGTGGTAATTCCATGTTGTCTATAGGAGTGCCTCCGGGCATAACAGGCGCTACGTACCAGTGGTACAAAAATGGCGTACTGATACCAACAGCAACAGGAAGTACCTATAACGCAACAACAGGCGGTAACTACACAGTAGATGTAGCGCTTGCAGGACCTCCTGCGTGCCTGCTGACGAGCGGAATAACCATAGTAACCATGCATCCGCTACCAAATCCGTTAATTACATTCAACGATACCGTATTCAAGACACAAACCTTCTTTGTGACCTACCAGTGGTACCGGAACAATATAGCTATACCGGGTGCAACAACAAGCAGCACTCCGGCTATAGGTAACGGACAGTATAAAGTAGCGGTAACTGATACCAATGGTTGCCAGTCGTTCTCAGACATCTATATACTTACAGGATGGTGGGGTGCTGCCAATGTGGGTATAGGTAATGTAGGCGGTAGCCGTGAAATAAATATCTACCCTAACCCTGCACAGACAGTGGTGCATATAGCAGCAGACGAAGACCTGCGCGCTGTAATAACCAGTGTGGATGGTAAAGTGCTGATAGACTTGCCTAAGGCAACGGATATCAACATAAGCCGCCTGGCAGATGGCATGTACATGATACAACTGTACGATGCCGCAGGTGTGAAAGTGAAGACAGAAAAACTGGTGAAAGCCGCTAAATAACGGTATAACCAATCAATAGTAAAGCGGCTGCCAATGGGCAGCCGCTTTTTGTATGGAAAATGCCGGGATATGGCTCACCTGCTGATAATGACCATTCACCGACAGCACAGAATAATTAACCGAAATGAGTTTTCGGATATAAGTCTATGATATAGCTTTGCGGCACAATAAGAAGTACCATATGAGGATAAAATTATTCAACTTAGTTACAAGATCAGTATTTGTATTGCCATTGCTGCTGCTGAGTGTGGCTGCAATGGCCGACTATAAGATAAGCGGGAAGGTAGTGGATGACAAGAACAGGCCGGTAAAGGGAGCCAATGTGTACCTGGAAAATACAATAGATGGCGGAACCACGGACAGTGCGGGGATATTCCGATTTACCACATCGGAAACAGGGAACCAGACAATAGTGGCATCAGAAGTGAGCCATGCTACAACCGGGCAACCTATAATGTTAGTAGGGGATATCAGCGATATAGTGCTGCGTATGAAATCGAACGCACCGCACGAACTGGATGCAGTGGTGATAACGGCAGGATCGTTTGATGCATCGGACAGGACAAAGACGGTATTAAAACCGCTGGATATAGTGACCACAGCCGGTGCTAATGCCGATGTGGTAAAAGCCATGCAAATGTTGCCCGGCACTCAGCAGACAGGCCCTGATAACGGTATGTTTGTAAGGGGTGGCGATGCAAGCGAGGCAGCGATACTGGTGGATGCGATGGTGGTGCAGAACGCATTTTTCAGCGGAGCACCGGGTGTGGCTACACGCAGCCGTTTCGGGGCGTTCCAGTACCAGGGGGTGTCATTCAGCAGTGGTGGATATAGCGCACGTTATGGCCAGGCATTATCCAGTGTACTGGAGTTGAACAGTACCGACCTGCCGGAAAAGAGCACAGTGAACCTGGGCGTCAATATGGCATCGGCGTATGCATCGGGTATAAAAAAGTGGAAGAACAGCGCACTGGATGTCGGTGCTAATTATACCAACACCACACCGTTCTTCGGAATAGCAAAAACTAACTTCGACTTTTATAAAGTGCCCGTGGGTGGCGGCGGCAACCTGCGTTATGTATGGAAACCCAACAAATCGGGGATACTGAAAGTAAGCGCGAACGGGTCTTATAACGAGAGCGGCATAGCAATACCTAATCCATACTTCGGTATGGATACCACTGGTGCCAATAGCTCAATTCGCTCGTTCAGCAACCTGGGCAGCAAGATCAACTTCGTAACAAGGGATAAATACTACTACAGCAATGTATCGTACAAGCAGATGTTCAAAAACAAATACAGCCTGTACACTGCAGCATCTTACAGCCTTGATGAGACCATCAACAGCTTCGGCAATTTCCCGATAGACCAGAAAGACCATCGTGCCCAATACAGGCTGGAAGGTAAGGACTTCCTCAGCAGCAGGTTGTATGTGCTGCTGGGTGGCGATGTGCAGAGCTATGGCATAACCAAGGAGTTCAGCAGCTACTTTAAACAGAGCTTTACTGAAACCCTGCTTGCAGGATATACAGAACTGGAATGGACGCCGATATACTGGATAGCCGTGAAGCCGGGCCTGCGTTATGAGCACAGCACACTGCTGAAAACTGATAAGATAGCACCAAGACTATCTATGGCAATAAGGACAGGCAACCACAGCCAGGTATCGCTGGCAGGTGGTATCTTTTACCAGGATGCGGATAATACCTACCTGCTGGCAGGCAAGCGCCCGGGTATGCAGCAGGCTACACACTACATAGCCAACTGGCAATACAACAAGAACGAGCGCACACTGAGGCTGGAAGGCTACTATAAGAACTATGCAGACCTGGTGCGAACTATATTCAACAGCTACGATCCCACAGGCTTCCGTGTAATAGACAGCAGCACCGTGGTGAACAATGACGGTTACGGTTATGCGCAGGGACTGGAACTCTTCTGGCGTGATAAAAAGACCGTAAAGAACCTGGACTACTGGATATCATACAGCTATATAGATACCAGGAGATTGTATGGCAGCTACCTGGCACTGGCAACACCAACATTTGTAGCCAACCACAACCTGAACCTGGTGACCAAATACTTTGTAGATAAGTGGCACATGAATTTCAGCGCTACTTACAGCTTTGCGAGCGGCAGGCCATACTACAATCCATCATATAGCCCAACAGATGACAGCAAGTTCCTGAGC
The DNA here is from genome assembly GCA_964478855.1 of uncultured Flavipsychrobacter sp. Lineage (GTDB taxonomy): Bacteria > Bacteroidota > Bacteroidia > Chitinophagales > Chitinophagaceae > Nemorincola. The sequence goes on along the minus strand of CAYZKL010000017.1, from coordinate 21,951 downwards.
GACAGGACACCGGCGTTCAATAACCTGGCATTTGCGGTAGCTTATCTTCATTCGTTCGGCAAGTGGTTCTCCGTATTTTATGTGAGCATAGACAATGTGACCAATGCGCACAATATATTCGGCTACAGGTATAACTATGCGGGTGGTGCATATACTGCAAGCCCTATACTGCCGGCCATGTACCGCACATTCTTTGTAGGCGCTAACTTCTCGCTGTCACAGTTCAAAAAGGATGAGTTGTAAGGGTGAGTGTGGAGAGGAGAAAAATTTCAATAAAAAATAATTTATAAACATAAATAAACACGCAATGAAAAAACTAATGTTGATGGGCGCAATGGCCCTCGTAATGGGTGCTAACGCACAGGATTATAAGCCGGCACTTGAAAAAACATTTGCTGCATTTGATACATCAAGAACACCGGAAGCTGTTGCTGAGCAAAGCAATAAACTGTCGCTGATAGCCAAGAAGTGGGGTGATGTGTGGGTAACACACTACTATGCAGCGCTGGGTAAAACAACCTTGTCGTACATGGAGCAAGATGTGGCAAAAAAAGATGCGTACCTGGATGAGGCTGAGAAGGAAAGAGAAGAAGCCGTAAGCATACTGAAGAAGGATAATGATGAGACCTATGTACTTGCAGCAATGATAGCCAATGCCCGCATGGCTGTGGACCCAATGAACCGCTGGCAGAAATACGGTTCTATATTCAGCAGCAACCTGGAAAGTGCGAAGGAACTGAATCCTGATAATCCGCGCATGTATTACCTGCAGGGAACCAGTAAGTTCTTCACCCCAAAAGCTTATGGCGGCGGCAAGAAAATAGCCCAGCCTTACTTTGAAAAAGCTGATGCGCTGTTTGCAAAAGAGAAAGGTGATGACATAGCAAAACCATATTGGGGAAAGAATAAGAACAATTATTTCCTCGCCCAGTGCAAGATAGAAGATAAGGAATAATTGAAAATCAATGAGGTAGTATGTTGGCACGATAGTGTTAATTATAGGATTGTAAATTTTTTATTACATCCCTTCCAATAATCCTCTTATTTTTCCCACCCAGCGGCTGATGCGATAGCACCAGCCGCTGATCATTTAGGGCATACCGAGGATAAATTTTCACACATTGGCGGCAAAGTTGCATATTTACAGTATGAAATGGGCATCGTTATATACTACATACCGCACAGGGGAAAGAACAGACAGGCCGGCAATATATGACCCGGTAAGAAGTTCGTTTCAGCGCGACTATGACCGTATCATATTTTCATCGGCATTCAGGCGGCTGCAGAACAAGACGCAGGTGTTTCCCTTGCCGGGAGCAATATTTGTGCATAACAGGCTCACGCACAGCCTGGAGGTAGCATCAGTGGGCCGCTCGCTGGGCAAAGCAGTGGGTGAACAGATAGCCGCAAAGCATAAAACTGAAGGTGAGGCATTTACAGAATTCTACCGTCACGAACTGGCATCGGTGATAGCCTCTGCCTGCCTGGCACATGATATAGGCAATCCACCATTCGGCCATTCAGGAGAGGATGCTATACGCGCCTATTTTACAGGGCTGGAAGGACCTGAAAGAAAAAGAATAGAAAGTGCACTCAGCCTGAACCAGTTACGTGACTTTGAATTCTTTGAGGGGAACTCGAATGCACTACGCACACTTACACATAGCTTTAATGAACCGGAGCCGGGCGGCTACAGGCTCACTTATACCACACTGGCATCACTGGTGAAATACCCTTGTGCATCGGTATCAGGTTTTAATAAAGAGACAGGACTGATTGCCACGAAGAAATCAGGTTTCTTTGATTCGGAAATGGCAACGTACAAGCAGATAGCAAATACGCTGGGCATACCGGCCAAAGAAGGGTATGAGCATGTATATGCAAGGCACCCGTTTGTGTACCTGACAGAAGCCGCAGATGATATATGCTACAGGGTGATAGATATGGAAGATGCGCACAGGCTGCACATCGTATCCATAGATAAATTCATGGAACTGTTCATGCCGTTCTTTGAGGGAGAAGAGCAATACGATTCTGCTGATTATATAAAGAGCAAGCTGGATAAGATAAATGATGATAACCAGAAGGTGCAGTACATAAGAGCCCGATGGATAGGCCTGATGACTGGGAAGCTGGCAAATGTATTTATGGAGCAGGAAGACGCACTGCTGGCAGGAACACTGGAAAAGGACCTGCTGAAATGCCTGCCTGCAAAGGAAAGAGAACTAATAGACAAGATCAATAAATTTTCGGTATCGCACATCTATAACTACAGGGCTGTGGTGGAGATAGAGATAGCAGGCTACAATGTAATAGGCGGACTGCTGAAGGAATTCATACATGCGGTGCTGAACCCTAAGCTGAGTAAGTCGGCAAAGATCATCAAGCTGGTATCCAAGCAATTTCCGCTGGTACTGGATGAGCAGCATATATACCAGGACATACAATCACTCGTGGATTTCATTGCGGGTATGACCGATCTGTATGCGATAGATATTTACCGGAAGATAACCGGCATTACCATACCCGAACTAAGATAGCATGCACCCGAGGGACCTGAAAATAGAACATTATACCTACACACTTCCTGATGAGCGGATCGCAAAGTACCCGCTGGAAGTGAGGGATGCATCGAAACTGCTGATCTACAACGGGGGAAATATAACAGAAGATACTTACAGTAATATAGCAGCACATATACCAGCGGGTGCACTAATGGTGTTCAACCGTACAAAGGTGGTGCATGCACGGCTGCTGTTCAAGAAGCCATCGGGTGGTGGCATAGAAGTGTTTTGCCTGGCACCTCATGAGCAGTACAGCGATATACATACCGCCATGCAGCAGAAAGGCCATGTGCTTTGGGAGTGCCTGGTAGGTGGTGCCAGTAAATGGAAGGACGGAATGGTGCTGCAACTGGTAAATGAGGCACCGCACTTCACTATATCTGCCACAATACATGAACGAACAGCCGGTGCATATATACTGAACCTGGACTGGGACAATAAAGAGCTGACATTTGCGGAAGTATTGCATCATGCAGGGAAGGTGCCTTTGCCGCCATATCTGCGTCGGGAAGCAGATGCCAGTGATGAAACAAGATACCAGACGCTGTTTGCGAAAGAGGAAGGGAGTGTAGCAGCGCCTACGGCAGGCCTGCACTTTACTGAGACAGTGTTGGATAGCTTACGGGTAAAGGGAGTGGATAGCGCGTTTGTAACGCTGCATGTGGGGGCAGGAACCTTTAAGCCAGTGAAAAGCGAGACCATGGCCGAGCATGATATGCATGCCGAATGGATAGAAGTGACCACTGAAACGATACACGCACTGCTTGCACACAGGGATAATAAAATAATAGCCACAGGGACCACCGCATTGCGCACACTGGAGAGCATTTACTGGATAGGTAATAAACTGGTGCAGGGCAAGGGGGTAAATATACAGGGTATAGCAGTAGAACAATGGGATCCGTATGAAGAACAGAGCAACTGTAGCACTGAGGAGGCACTGAACAGCATCATTACCTACATGACCAATAACCAACAGGAAAGGCTGGTGACGCGCACGCAGATACTCATAGCACCGGGTTACAAGTTCAGGGTAGTGGATGGATTGGTGACTAATTTTCATCAACCGCAGTCTACCTTGCTGCTGCTGGTGTCAGCATTTATCGGTGACGATTGGCGCAGGATATATGATCATGCATTGGACAACTGTTACAGGTTTCTCAGTTATGGCGACGGATGCCTTTTGTGGAGGAATAATGCTTAATAATAATTTATTACCACGTTCATTCGTATTTACTAATTTTGCCCACCAAACAGCAGCACTTGAACACCACGGAATTTATAGAAGCAGCACTGAAAGAAGATGTAGGCGGCGGTGACCACTCTACACTGGCCAGTATACCGGCAGATGCACGTGGCATGGCAGTGCTGAAGATAAAAGAAGACGGTATCATTGCCGGTATAGGATTGGCACAAGAGATATTCCGTTTCCTGGAGCCTGGTGTACAGTTCACACTGAACAAAAAAGATGGAGATAGAGTAGCAAATGGCGAAACCGCATTTGAAGTAGCAGCAAGTGTGCATACGATTTTGAAAGCTGAAAGGCTGGCGCTGAACTGTATGCAACGCATGAGCGGCATAGCTACACTTACCAGCCAGTACGTAGATATTATAAAAGGCTATCCTGCTAAGATACTGGACACCCGTAAAACAACACCACTGTTCCGTTCATTTGAGAAAGAGGCAGTAAGGATAGGCGGCGGCGTGAATCACCGCATGGGCTTGTACGATATGGTGATGCTGAAGGATAACCACATAGATTTTTGTGGTGGAATAGAGAAAGCGATAGAAGCAACCAACGCCTACCTGCGAAGTAATGCGCTGAACCTGAAAATAGAAGTAGAGACCCGCACCATAGATGATGTGAAGCGTGTAATGGCTGTTGGCAATGTACACCGCATTATGCTCGACAACTATACACCTGAACAACTGGAAGAAGCTATAGCCATAATAGGCAACAAGTACGAAACAGAAGCATCAGGAGGAATAACATTGGAGAACGTGGTGGCCTATGCCCGAACGGGTGTGGATTTCATATCAGTTGGGGCCATTATTCACCATGCGGTAAGTATGGACCTTAGCCTTAAAGCACAGGTATTATGAGTAAACGGCACATTGTATTTATCGTCAATCCGAAGTCGGGAGTAGAACGGCAGAAGGAGATAAAGCAAGGTATTGCCGACCACCTTAACAGCGAACAGTACAGCCACGAAATATTATATACGGAATTTGCAAAACATGGCACCGGCCTTGCAAAAGAAGCAGCAAGGAATGGTGCCTATGCGGTTATAGCTGTAGGCGGTGATGGCTCAGTGAATGATGTGGTGCAGGGACTTGCAGGTAGCGATACGCTGTTGGGTATTATACCTAAAGGTTCCGGTAATGGTATGGCACGCACTATGCGCATACCGTTGGATACCAATGAAGCCATAAAAGTGATCAGTAAAGGTAATGTGACGGCTATGGATGTGGGCTTTGCAAATGGCAGGCCTTTCATCAGCAATGCAGGTGTGGCATTTGATGCACTTATCTCCAAAAAATTTGCAAAGAGCGAACGCCGGGGCCTGATGGTATATAGCTGGCTGGTGACCAAGTACATGTGGTTGTATAAAGAATGGGACTGGCAGATAACCATAGATGGCAAGCGTGTAGATGAATGTGCATTTATGATCAATGTAGCTAACGGGCAGCAGTTTGGTTATAATTTTAAAATAGCACCAATGGCCAGTTACACGGATGGCCTCCTGGATCTGATCATTATAAAGAAATTTCCAAAAGTAATGGGTGGCACATTGGTGGCTCGTGCCATGAGCGGTACTATAGCCGGCAGCCCATATGTACAGCACTTTGCAGGCAAAGAAATTACAATCAGTCATCCCTCATTACGACTGATGCAGACCGATGGTGATCCACATGCATGTGAGACAAGCATTACATTTACCATACAGCGCGGCGCACAAAAAGTTATTATACCTTAGCGCTCATGCGTACCCGGTTACATATTGCAGCTCTTGTAGCAGTGTGCTTGGTTTGCGCCTGTAAGAGACAGCATCATGAAGTAACCAGGGGATTTTACTACTGGAAGACCACTTACAAGCTAACAGCATACGAACAGAGAACACTACAGCAGCTGGATGTGCGGCGCATGTATGTGCGCATGTTTGATGTGGACTGGAATGAGGGAGCAAAACGCATAGTACCCGTAGCGCCCGTTAGATTGCCCGAGCGGATGGATACTTCACTCGAATATGTACCTGTAGTATTCATTACCCAAAATACATTGGCTCACCTGAACCCAGGTAATACAGACAGTACGGCGGCAAACATAAGTGGGTTGATGCAGGCACTGTGCGAACAGGGCGGCATACACCCAAAAGAATTGCAGATAGATTGCGATTGGACCGAAAAGTCTAAAGATGCATATTTCAACCTGTTGCAGGCACTGAAGCGGCAACAATATTTCAACGGCAAAACAGCTTCATGCACCATACGTATGCACCAGGTAAAGTATGACCTGAGCTGTGGCATACCGCCTGTAGATAAAGGCCTGCTGATGTGCTACAGCATGGGCAATATAAAAAAGTACGGAGCTCATAACTCAATACTGGATGTTGATGAAGCAAAGAAATACCTGCGGCACCTGGATAACTACAGGCTGCCGGTAGATATTGCATTGCCTGTTTTTCAATGGTGTGTTTTATTCCATGAACAACGATTCAGGGGTTTGATGCACGATGTGACACCGGATATGGTGGTGGGTAACAGTTTATTTGAACAGACCGACGACAACCTGTACCGCTGTAAAAAAGACACTGCCTGGTACGACCACCTGCTGCAAAAGGATGATATAGTAAGAGTGGAAAGTGCCTCAGTAAGTGATCTGAAAGAGATAGCTGCGTTTACCACAAAGTGTGTAAAACTTGCCTCGCTGAACGTTATATTTTTTTCGTGCGATAGTATAACTTTATCCAAATATCCCGTTAATGACCTTCAAGCGATTTACCATAGCTATCGTTAGTGCCTTGTGTGCTGCCGGTGCTGTAAAATTTGTAATAGCATGTGCCGATGGCCCGTCTACTTACGATGAGCCAAGTTTTTTCCTTAATACTATTAATAAGCAAAGTGCATTTGTTCCATTCTATTATGCACCCTACCTCAATTTTTATACTGACGGATATGACGCAAGGGAATACGGATTAGATGATAGTCAGCCGGATAAGAACATCGTCATGTGGAAAGAGTATACCAACGGCGAGGTTAGTAAAAGGGATATTGACAGTTTTGTGTACAGGTTTCCGCTCAGAGCTGTGCGCAGCCTGTACAACAATATTAAGAAAGGAGAGCTGCTGGAAGCTGATGCAGAGGTCAAAGAAAATGCGTTTACACAATGGCTTATCAGCCGAAAAGATGCAGAGGCTGTTAACTATCTGGCATTTGCAAAGGAGTGCGAACCCCATGCAGTGGCGCTGGAAAGCTATTGGGACAGGGACAGGTCAGACTATGTGACCACCAAAAGAGATTCGGTGGCTATGCAGTCGCTGGTGAAGGAAGCAATAAAGCGCTATGAGGTAGCTAAAAAACCCGCTATCAGGTTGCGTTACGCTTACCAGGCAATCAGGATGGCTTTCTACAGCGGCAACAACAATATGGCTTCAGATCTGTTCAATAGCATGATAACGACACGGGAGGATAATTACCTGTACTACCGTAGTTTGTCGCTGAAAGCAGGTGCGCTGTACAGGGCAAAGAAGAATAACGCATCGGCTTATTTATACAGCCTTGTTTTTGATCGCTGCGATGAACTGAAGAAAGAAGCATATACGGGATTCAAGTGGGCGGTGAATGGCAAGATCAGCCCATTGCTGGCACTATGCAAGAACGAACATGAAAAAGCAGTGATCTATGTGATGCAGGGCCTGTATGACTATGATGGCGAGCGCTCTACCATGTTATCTGCTATGCAAAATGCATATAGCCTGGACCCTAAGGTGCGTGGTATTGATATCCTTATGACAAGGAGCATCAATAAGGCAGAGAGCACCCTGCTGGAAGGAATAGCAACAACAAAGAAAGGCGATAAAGTACTTAGCGACCTGAACACATTTGCTAAGAAGGCTGCAGCAGATGGTAAGAGCGGGCACAAAGCATATTGGCTGTTGTCATCGGCATATATCTACACATTGTCGGGCGATATAGCGAACACCAAAAAATACCTGGACCTGGTGGCAAAAGAAAAAATGACAGCCAATGAGCAGGATGTGCATTACATCATCACGGCACTATATACAGTCAGGAAGAACGGCAATATCACAGCTAAGACAGAAGAAGAATTACTACCATCGCTAAGAGAGATAGAACAGCGTGCGACAAAGGAAAAGAGATACAGCATCCTGTTTTCCAATATCATGCTCATCATGATGAAGAATGTATATGTAGCGCAGGGCAATATGGTGAAGGCGGTATATTGTTATTCCAAAACTTATCCAGGTAATACGGAGTATAACTTCAACGATTTCATGGATGATGGCGGAAGCATACTGGAAGGGATGACGCCGCAGCAACTACACCATGTGGAAGCTTTTATCAGGCAACCCAATAAAAGCGAATTTGAATTATGGCTGACTGAGAACACAGTTTATAATGCTGCAACGCTTTATGAACTGGAGGGAACGAAGTTTATCAGGGAATACAGTTTCGATAGCGCAATAATCGCACTGAAGCGTGCGGGTAAGCTAAAACCAATATTGCCTGATGTAATGGTAAGCCACCTGAAAGATGAACAAGACCTTAACTCGTCTGACAAGACCGTATTTTATACCAAGCTGGACTTTGCAAAACGCATGCAGGAGCTGGAAGGCAAACTGCGAAAGAACCCAAAAGACAGCAGGGCGGCTTACCAGTATGCGAATGGATTATACAGTATGAGCTATTACGGCAAGGGCCACCACGCATATGATTACTATCGCAGCAGTGTGGACCAGTATGCCTATTACCAGACCAAAGACCGTGCAAGGCTCGATTACTACCAGGAAGAACACTATAGCGTTAAAAGGCCGGAAAAGTATTACATCATAGCTTTTGAGAATACTACAGACAAGGAAATGAAGGCGAGGTGCCTGTTCATGGCGGCAAAATGCTGGCAAAAGAGCTGCCCAAGCACAGAAACCTATCCGGCCTGGGGAGATAATAAGGATTATTACCTCCATTCACTGCTCAATCCTCATTTTGCCGAACTGAAGAAGGACTACAGCAACACTGATTTTTATAATACTGCCGCCGGTACCTGCTCATACTTCAGGGATTATGTGAAGAATAACTAAGAAACGGGCATCTGTTGTGCTCCCTTATAAATAAACCTTTCATAAACAGGGTTTATCAATTATTTTTGCCCTCATTAAATATATCCATACATGAAATTAGTAACCTATTCAGATAACGGTAAAGAGCAATTGGCATTTTATGTGAATGATCGGCTGTACAGCACTAAGGCTGTGAACGGACAGTTGCCCGGCACCATGAAAGAACTGCTGGAAGGCTGGGAGCAGCACATAAGCGTTATGCACAGTGCAGATAAGGAACTGAAAGCCGGCAACACGCAGGTAGCAGGTATAGCATACGCAGGTGCAAATATTATGGCACCGGTACCTAATCCTACATCCTGCAGGGATGGTTATGCCTTCCGCCAGCACGTTGCATCTGCCCGCCGCAACCGTAAAGTGGATATGATCGCTGAGTTTGATCAGTACCCGATATTTTATTTTACCAATCATAACGCCATACAGGGTCCCGGCCCTATACCAGTGATGCCCGATCACCTGAAGAAACTGGATTTTGAACTGGAGGCATCTATAGTGATCTGTAAAAAAGGCAGGAACATCACCGCTGCGGAAGCAGACCAGTATATAGGTGGCTACATGATCATGAACGATATGAGTGCCCGTACACTGCAGATGGAGGAAATGCTGCTGAACCTGGGCCCAGCAAAGGGTAAGGATTTCAGTACCGTGATTGGCCCTATGCTGGTGACCCCTGATGAACTGGAGCAATACAAGATACCCGCAAAACCAAACCATACAGGTAATGCTTACAACCTGCAGATGCGCTGCCTTGTGAATGGCGTGGAAGTAAGTAAGGGAAGCATGGGCGATATGGACTGGACATTTGCCGAGATAGTAGAACGCTGCGCCTATGGCGTGGATATACTGCCGGGCGATGTGATAGGCAGTGGTACAGTAGGTACAGGTTGCTTTCTGGAGCTGAACGGCACGGGCAAACTGAATGACCCGGCATATAAAGAACAATGGCTGCAGGATGGTGATGTAGTGGAGATGACGATTGAAGGATTAGGACACCTGAGCAATACTATAGTAGCAGAGAAAACAGACTGGAGCATACTGAACCTGAAAAAATTAGGGTAAGCAAAAAGTATAAAACCGATATGGACCAGAAGATAATAACAGGTGTGATAGGCTCAGGTGCTATGGGCGTAGGTATAGCACAGGTGGCTGCTACGGCCGGCCACAAAGTGATCGTGTATGATATTAACCATACTGCCCGGCACAATGCACAGGCAAGCCTCACAGCTACTATGCACAAGTTGCAGGAAAAAGGCAAGATCGCATCGGCACAGGAAATACTGGACCGTATCAGCTTTACTGACGACAGGGCAGACTTTAAGGATTGCGGGCTGGTGATAGAAGCGATAGTGGAAAAACTGGAAGTAAAAAAGACAGTATTTGCTGACGTGGAAAATGCGGTGAAAGAAGACTGCATACTGGCAAGCAATACTTCATCTTTATCCATCACCTCTATAGCTGCTGCTTGCAGCAGACCATCCCGGGTTATGGGATTGCACTTCTTTAATCCTGCACCGCTGATGGCACTGGTAGAGATAATACCTGCTATACAAACCGATGCTGCCCTGGTGCCTGCAATGAAGGAACTGATGCTGCAATGGGGTAAGGTACCTGTGATCACGAAAGATACACCGGGCTTTATAGTGAACAGGGTAGCGCGGCCATTTTATGGGGAGGCCATACGTATATATGAAGAAGGTATTGCCGATATGGCAACCATTGACTGGGCCATGACCGAGTTAGGAGGTTTCCGCATGGGGCCGTTCGCACTTACCGATTATATAGGCCATGATGTGAACTATGTGGTTACGGAAAGTGTATTCCACTCCTTCTTTTACGATCAGCGTTACCGCCCGTCTTTCTCCCAGAAAAGGCTGCTGGAGGCCGGTTGGCTGGGCCGGAAATCAGGAAAGGGCTTTTACGACTATGCTTCCGGAGTGGCTATACCTGATCCGGTCAAGGATGCAGAGGCAGGTAAAAAAATACTGGAGCGCATACTGGCCATGCTGATCAATGAAGCGGTAGATGCCCTGCACCTGGGTGTGGCTACAGCAGGCGACCTGGAGAAGGCCATGACCAAGGGCGTAAACTACCCCAAGGGGCTGCTGCAATGGTGCGATGAGTTAGGCGCTGCTAAAGTGCTGGCAATTCTGGATGGGCTATATCATGAATATCATGAAGACAGGTATAGAGCCAGCGTATTATTAAGGAAATACGCTATTGAAAACAAAAAATTTGTTTAATTTTCGGGAATGAAACGTATAACACTTGTATTTTTTCTGTTCTTTATAACTATCCAGGGCTTTGCGCAACGCATGATAACACTTTATGCAGGTGCGGGCTTGGCTACTGCCAATAATTATGATGTAGGTATCTCCGGCGGACTGAAGTATATGAAGACTATTTTCAACCGTACATCGCTGGGTGTTAATATCTCTTACCAGGCTTATGGTATAGAGTTCGACAATGAGGCCTACCGTGTAAAGGGAGGAATTGGTAATGCGGGAGTTATCGTACTCAATAAATCAAGTTACGCGTTTTTTAGTCCGGAGCTCAATCACTTTTTTGGTAAACATGGCTTCTTTAGTGCCTATGTGAATGCAGGCGTTGGTTATAACGTAGGTGGGACAGAGACCATGCGCAAATGGGATAATAGTTTCGGTGCGGGAGGCGGTAATTTCGATAGTACGCTGGAAACCACAAAGAACATCAACAAGATGCTCATGCGTATCGGCTTTGGTTTTACACAGCATATACATATAGGTGATGAAAGTGACAGATGGTGGTTCACTATATCTGAGGATTTTGGCTTTGTGACCAAAAACCTGAGCACTACTAGTGATGTTACTGACCCTTCACGTACGCAATACAGTCCGCACAAAATGAGGCCGGGCATTATTTCTTTGCGTGTAGGCATACTCCATCAGAAGGTGCGTAAGTTCTA
>CAYZKL010000017.1:0-10077 GCA_964478855.1 uncultured Flavipsychrobacter sp. | reverse complement strand
TTGTCTGCTCTCCGTCTCCGTGAATTGTAATATCTTCATTGTTTTTCATTTTATTTAGCTCAGGCGCAAGGTATGTATGGCTTTGAGGCAGGCTTGGGTAAAGCCACTCTTGGCAAAAGCAAACTCACTCCTACACTACGAGGTTATTACCTGAAGAAGCTTACCAGGCGGATATATGCTGGTGGCGGTATATCGTGGGAACGATACTCTTTTAATCATTACATAAATCCAGGCAGTGCCAGTTACGGCGATGCGTTGAGCATCAGGCAGAAAAGTTCTTATGTATTTTTTACCCCGAAGATAGACCTCGGTATTGGCTACAGACAATATGTGCATCTGTCTCTCTCATTCGGTCCCGGTGTGTTTGCAGGCGGCCAGAAACTGACCAACCAATACGATCCTTTACTCAGTTCATCCGGTCAGTACTATGGCAGTGATACCGCAACCTACGATAATACAGGAAATATCAGGACAATGATATGCCGTTTCGGGCTGGGTGTAACAGAGCGCATACCCACGCAAGGGCATTGGAACATCACACTCACCCAGGAGTTCGGGTATATACCTTCAAAACTTAATTTTCCGGGTACCGATATAAAGAGTAATTATTTCGGCCTTACGGTAGGTATCATGCACAAGTACCCCATGGTATTAGTGGAGTATTGAATACCACGAAGATTTTTTGTTTAATTTTAAGTATGAAACGGATACTGCTAGCAACCATACTTGCCGGGTTTACATTTCCATCAATTGCGCAGAGCATGTATTCTGTATTTGGCGGTGCAGGTTTCATTACGCCTTATCAATCTAAAATTACCCCACGCATAGGATTGGAATACCTGAAAGGCTTGCCACCACATATCTATCTGGGTGGGGGCATCTCTTTCGAGAGTTATTCATTGCTGCGCTATAATCACATGTATGCGCAATACAGTGGTCCTGTTTATGTCATAACGCATAACAGCGCTTACCTGTTCATCAATCCGAAGATAGATATAGGCATAGGGCATAATGAATACATACATGCCTATGCTTCAGCAGGTCCGGGCTTTATTATGCATAAGGAGCAGACCACCTCATCCATGCAGCCTAATCTCAACAATGTGGTGAATTATCCAGGCCTGCCGTACGATACGGCAAACACATCAGCAAATGTCAATAAGTGCATCTTCCGCTACCGTTTTGGAGTTACGGAACATGTACCCATACTCAAAGGTTGGGATATAATATTCTCCCAGGAGATGGGCTTCTCGCCCAGCTGGATCAGCAAGAATAACTATGGTGATAACGGAGATTCCGGAATGAATTTCAAGACCGCCTATTATTCATTCACTATTGGCCTGATGTACAAGTACCGGTGGGAGCCGGTGCAGGCAAGGCGCACATGGGGTGGATATTGACCAATATTCCACATTTTCGGGAAATCAGCAGCGCAACTTACAACAATTCATAAGCGATCATTTCCTGCCATTTTTTTTGTTTTGTGGTAAGGGTGCCGTGCGCAGTCTGCTGTTCATAAGCACTTTGGCGTGCTTCGTACTCTTCGCTTACCTCATCATAGATGCGCAAAAGTTCAGGCCTGATGTCGGTGGCACTAAAATTATACATACTTATACGATATCGCAGTTTGCGGGTATAGATCTCGCAGAGGTCAAAATGACCCTGTTCATGGTCGAGTATTTCCGGTAAACGCGCATCGTGTCGAACCCATGACTTATTTGTGTAAAAAGTATTGTACACAGTAACTACGGGCTTTTTAAGCACAGTGTCGATATCCATTCGAAAACCGATACCACAATGAGTGGCAGCGGCTGATTCATCTGTAACAGCATTTACGGGTCCACGGAAATCGTTCCAAGACAGTTTACGATGTTGATCCCACTGAAAAGCTGAAGATAAGGGAGCAGATACAGTTACGGCACTATTTTCAGCCGATCTGTTATCGTCTTTGCTTCCTTTTGCCATGAGCGTATTGCCCTGCGCACAAATAAAAATCCCAAGATAAAAAGCATATACACCAATCCTTTTCGCACAAACCATCATGCTTTATTTAAAAAGTAAATGAAAGAATAGATTCTTAAAATTACGGGAAAAAACATATCAAAACACTTTCCTTAAAAGAATATTTATCCAAAGTATAGTTAAAGTAGCGGCTATCACTCCACATTAATATTCCATACCTTTGCATCTCGTCTGAAGCTACAATGGAATTACCAGCAGGTAAAAAAGTTTATTTCGCGTCTGATTTTCACCTCGGTATTCCTGACCGGGCAACCAGTATTGAAAGAGAGAGAAGAATATGTAACTGGTTGGATACCATTAGTTCAGATGCGGTACAACTATTCCTGGTAGGCGACCTTTTCGATACTTGGTTTGAGTATAAGAATGTAGTTCCCAAGGGCTATACACGATTTATGGGAAAGCTGGCAGAATTGAGCGATAAAGGACTGCAGATAGAAGCATTTACCGGCAATCACGACCTCTGGATGCGAGGTTATTTCCAGGACGAGCTCAATATTCCTGTCCATCATGCTCCGATAATAAGGGAATTCAATGGCAAAAAATTACTGATAGCACATGGCGACGGCCTCGGCCCGGGCGATCATGGGTACAAAATACTGAAGTCAGTATTACGCAGCCCGGTGTCACAGTGGCTATACAGGCGGCTGCATCCTGATACAGGAGTAGGCATGGCATCATGGTTCAGCAGGCTTGGTCCCAAACATGCGGACGGGCCGGAAGTAGAATTTGTACCGGAAAAAGAATGGCTGGTGCAGTATTGCCTTGATACATTGAAACAACAGCATATCGACTACTTTATATTTGGCCACAGGCACATAGCAATAGAGTACCCGCTGCCGCAAAATAGCATGTATGTGAATCTGGGAGACTGGATACGCTACGACAGTTACGCAGAGTTTGCCGGAGATAAACTGACATTAAAATTTTATAAAGCAAAGAAGTAGCAGCCCATGCAACGGAAAGTAGTAATGATAAGACATGCGAAAAGCAGTTGGGCAAATCCTTTACAGAGTGATTTTGACCGCCCCCTGAATGAGCGGGGCAAGCATGATGCGCCTATGATGGGGGGAATATTGCGTAAACAGCAGGTAAAGCCCGATCTTATTATAGCAAGCACCGCTAAACGAACAAGACAGACCGCAAATAAGATAGCGGCAGAGTTGGGTTATGCTGAGGATAACATTAAATGGGAAGAAAAATTGTATCATTGCATCCCTTCAGTGTTCGAGGAATTGCTTTATGAACTGGACGACAATATCAGTACAGTATTCATTATAGCACATAATCCCGGCATCACTGAATTTGTGAATCAGTTATCGCCGGAGTTCACAATTGACAATATGCCCACATGCGGTATAGTTGGTGCTGAGGCAGATACAGATGAATGGAGTAACTTCACATTAGCGAAGCGCAAAGTTTTTTTATACGAATACCCCGGAAAACATGATAAACAATAAAACAGCTGTACAAATAACAGCAGTACTTGAAAAGTTATTTGAAGAGCATTTTGAGCAGAAGGCGGAGACAGTGGAAGCGCTTGCCATTTCCGGATCCGACCGCCGGTACTACCGGTTGTCTGCCGGTAAAACGGTAGCTATTGGTACCTACAATACCAATGTTGCAGAGAATAATACCTATTTCTATTTTACGGAACTATTCCGCAAGCACCAGGTAAATGTGCCTGAAGTGTTTAAGATGAGCAAGGACAGGCGCGCATACCTGCAGCAGGACCTGGGCAGAACATCGCTTTTTGATCTGCTGCTTACAGAGGGTTATACGGAACCAGTGAGGAAGTTGTATCACAAAGCATTGGCGCAACTGGCCAAAGTGCAGTGGATAGCTGGCAGGGAAGCAGATTATAAACAATGCTTCTCTTCAAAACAGTTTGATGAAAAAGCGATCATGTCTGACCTGCTGTATTTCAAATATTACTTTGCCGATCTGCAGGGCATTGCCTACGACAGGTCGTTACTGATAAGTGAGATGGAGTTGCTGAGCAAGGACCTGGGACGTGTGCAGCCGCAAACACTGATGTATCGCGATTTCCAGAGCAGGAACATCATGGTGCATGAAGGCAAGATATTCTTTATAGATTTCCAGGGTAGTATGCAGGGGCCGCCACAGTATGATATCGCATCGCTGATATGGCAGGCCAAGGCACAGTTGCCTGCCGCATGGAAAGAAGATCTGCTGAATGGTTATATCAGCAGCCTCAATGATCTGCATGTGCCGCGTATGGATGAGATCCATTTCCGTCGTGGCTATGTACAGTTTGTACTGGTGCGCCTGTTACAGGTTTTGGGCTCTTATGGTTTCCGCGGATTACTGCAGCATAAAGCACACTTCATCACAAGCATCGGCCCCGCGCTGAAGAACCTGGAAACATTCTTATCAGACCATCCGCAAACGCCGGCATACCCTGAGTTGCGCTCTCTGCTTGAAAAAATATCATCACATGAGATGCAGGATAAGTACACCACATCTGCCAGCGAAGAAAAGCCAAAACTGAATGTACAGATCACCAGCTTCTCTTATAAAGCTGGCATGCCTAAACCTACAGGTCCGCATGGTGGTGGTTATGTATTCGATTGTCGTGGTTTGCTGAACCCGGGCAGGTATGCAGCATATAAGTATCTTACGGGTAATGATGAGATGGTGCGACAGTTCCTGGAGCGGGAGACCCGCATGCCGGATTTTATGAATTATGTATATTCACTGGTATCTATAAATGTTGAGGATTATATTGCACGAGGCTTTGAACAACTCAGCGTATCGTTTGGTTGCACAGGTGGCCAGCATCGCTCAGTGTTTGCAGCTAATCAACTGGCCACGTACCTGAAAACAAGGTATAACCTTGATGTGACCGTTACACACGCTAATGAAAAGAAGTGGGTGTTAGGTGAAGAAACAGTGGAAGAATAATTGATTTTTATACTAATAGAAAAAGGGATGAAGTATTATTTCATCCCTTTTTTATTTGAGTGATCCTTGTATTAGTGATGTTTCCTTCCTTCTAATGGTGGTGCCGGAGCATTTGCATTAGGAGTGCTTACATTCATGTTACGGTTCAAATTCTTTTCCGGACCGTCATATGCAGGCGTTGCACAGCCCTGGTATGCGGCGTTGTTCAGTTCGCCAACATTTTCACCGGCATAGCACACTTTTATGCGGTTCTTTTTTCCATAATAGCCTTCATAAGAAGTGCTGCGGTTCATGGTGAAAGACTGATCAGGATATGACTGAGACTGAGGGGCAGTTAAATTTGCCATAGGCATATCGTCATATTGCTGCAGGTCTGGCTCATATTGAGGCTCGTCATTGTATGGCTGCAAACCTGCCATTGGTAATGGTGGATGTGTAGAGTTGCTGTAATTAGGTTTTTCACAGCAGATATAGTAGCCCATGCTTCCTTTACACACCTTGTAATTGGCCGCGTAGGGTGTTTTATAGCAGGATACTGCTTTTTTGTTAGAAGAGATCTTGCAGACCTTTCCTTGAGATTCGCCACATGCTACTTTATTCTTTGTTTGTGCGTTCGCACCACAATAAGCTAACCCGGATATTGTCAGTGCCATTACTAGTATCTTTTTCATAGCTGTTGTTTTTAAAGTTGAATCATACATATTCAGTATGACTGTTTTAAAGACCGTGCCATGAGGCAAAGACAAAGATCAATAGGTTATAAGTTGTTGAAAATCAACAATAAAATGGGTTATCTGAAAAACTTACTGATGCGAAATGGGAATATATTAATATATCCTGTGGTAATATCGGTTATGATGCTGCCGGTAATAACGCTTTTTAGGCTTTACTTCTATACAAGAGCTAACGATCATTATCAGAAGCAGTACGGCAGCTATTGGTGCTTTTTTCATGTTCAGTATTTTATATTAAGGCACAGGTTTAGGTAAAATCATACACAAGTTATTAATAATACTGTTAACAAAACCTTGCTTTATGGCTAATTATTGATTTAGCCTTTACCTGTATTGGTATAAATAATCATTATAAAGCCTGTATTTCAGTATTTTTGTAAAAATAATTCTGAAATGTTGAAGACAGGAAACACTATTGTAAGTATTTATACAGAAATGACCCCTAACCCGGAGACCATGAAGTTTGTAGCTAACAAGCTTTTATACCCGGGCAAAAGCATTGATTTTCCTGACGAATCAACCGCAGGGCCATCACCGCTGGCCAAGGAGTTGTTTGCTTTTCCTTTTATAAGAAGTGTGTTCATAGCAAGTAATTTCGTGACCCTGAGCAAAACACTGGATACCAACTGGGATGAAGTGATACCTAGCATCAGGGAGTTTCTGAAGCAATACCTGGAAGAAGGCAAAGCCGTGATCAATGAGGACCAGGTAGTGGCTAAGAAGGACAGCAATGTGGTGAGCGAGGATGATGGCGATGTAGTGGTCCGTATCAAAGAACTACTGGAAAACTATGTGAAACCGGCTGTGGAAATGGACGGTGGCGCTATCAGTTTTAAAGGGTTTGATAACGGTACTGTTACGCTGATGCTGCAGGGTTCGTGTTCAGGTTGCCCTTCATCCATGATCACTCTGAAATCGGGTATAGAGGGTATGATGAAGCGCATGATACCGGAGGTGAAGGAAGTGGTTGCGGAAGCGGAATAGGACTAATGTTATATCATATATAAAACGGCGGTTCTCCTGAACTGCCGTTTTTGCTTTTTTTTATTAAAATACTGCTTATTTATCCTATTTTTAGCACATTAATATACGATAAGCCGGTAAGGATAAAGGGGTTGCAGATCGGAGCCGATCATACAACCTGCCCTGCCAACATAGATCTTTTAGCATGAGCATACATAATAATTACGTGGCCATCATGGCCGGTGGTATAGGTAGCAGGTTCTGGCCTGAAAGCCGTACTCATTATCCTAAACAGTTCCTGGACCTGCTGGGTACAGGACGTTCATTGATACAGTGGACCTACAACAGGTTCAAGAACATTTGCCCGAGAGAGAATATCTACTTTATTACCAACGAGCAATACATAGATACACTAAAACAGCAGATACCGGAAATAAGTGATGCCAATATCATCAGCGAACCATCGAGGAAGAATACCGCGCCATGCGCTGCGTATTTTGCGCATAAGATGATGGCACTGAATCCTAAGGCGAATATCATTATGTCGCCGGCGGATCACCTGATCATGGATGAACATTCATTTGAGCGTACTGCCCACGAGGCCCTTGATTTTGTGGCTCATCATAAATCGCTGCTGACGCTGGGTATAAAACCATCAAGGCCCGACACCGGTTACGGCTACATACAGTACGATACTGAGCAGGAAATAGACAAAGTATATAAAGTAAAGACGTTCACAGAAAAGCCATCTCTGGAGCTTGCGCGCACTTTTCTAAAGAGCGGCGACTTCCTGTGGAACTCTGGCATCTTTGTATGGAACGTACAAACCATAATGGAAGCGCTGAAGCAATACCTGCCCGAGATGGATGAAGTATTTGCACAGGCGAAGGATGTATATAACACACCTGCAGAACATGATGTGATCACTAAGCTGTACCCGCATTGCACCAACATCTCTATAGACTACGGTATCATGGAGAAGGCACGCAATGTGTATGTTATACCTTCTTATTTTGGATGGTGTGATCTCGGCACATGGGAGTCGGCATATGACAACTGTACCAAAGACTACCTGGGCAATGCTGTATTAGGCGACAATGTGATGGTGATAGATGCTACTGAGTGCATGATAAAAGCACCAAACGAAAAACTGGTGGTACTACAGGGCCTTGAGAAATTCATAGTGGTAGATACGCCTGATATTCTGCTGATATGCGAACGTAACAGGGAGCAACAGATAAAAGAATACGTGGCCGAAGTGAAACGTAACAAGGGCGATAAATTCCTTTAGTACTGATCTCTAATTTTTAAGTTCATGGAATTTCCGCTGAAACACTCTGCCACCGGCACTACCATATTTACTGTGATGAGTGCATTGGCGCAGCAGCACAATGCCATTAACCTGTCACAGGGCTTTCCTGATTTTCCTATTGATGCACAACTGGCTGAACTGCTGGGGAAGGCTGCAAGCGAAGGGCATAACCAATATGCGCCTATGCCGGGCCTGCCTGCACTACGACAGGCAATAGCTGGAAATTACAAAAGACGATACGGAGTAACCATAGATGCTGATAATGAGATCACCGTTACGCCCGGTGCCACCTATGCCATATACACGGCATTTACAGCTATACTGCAGCCGGGCGATGAGGTAATAGTACTGGAGCCGGCATATGACAGTTACATACCTAATATAGAAATGAACGGCGCAAAGGCCGTTACCGTATCCTTATCTGCGCCTGACTTTAATGTGGACTGGAACAAAGTAAAGGATGCGATAACTACCCGAACAAAAGCCATCATCATTAATACGCCGCACAACCCGACCGGTGCCATATGGAGCAAAGAAGACTGGGACCAACTGGCAGAACTGGTGCGCAACACCAACATCGTCATTCTATCAGATGAGGTGTATGAGCAACTGGTATTTGACGGTGCAAAACACTATAGCGTACTGGAACATACAGAGCTAAGGGAACGCAGCTTTGCACTCTATTCATTTGGTAAAGTATATAACAATACCGGCTGGAAGACGGGCTATTGCATAGCGCCACCCGCATATACACAGGCATTCAGGCGGATACACCAGTTCCTGTGCTTTACGGTAAATACACCTGCACAATACGCACTTGCTAACCACATGATCAATGATACTGCAATGCCGGTCAACAAACTAATGGAACAGAAACGAGACCACTTCCTGCAGCTCATCAAAAAGACACCGTTCACTATTCATACACCTGCGCGTGGCAGCTATTTCCAGGTGGCCGGTTATGAGCGCATCAGTGATATGGGCGATATGGAGTTTGCGCAATGGCTCACCAAAGAGCATGGCGTAGCAACTATACCGGTAAGCGCTTTCTACCGCAATAAGAAGGATGATAAACTCATTCGTTTCTGCTTTGCCAAGAAGGAAGATACACTGAACGAGGCCGTGAACAGGCTGATGAAATTATAACTAACGAACTGCTGAAAGCTAAGCGGGCACTGCGTTTGCAGTGCCCGCTCTATTTATTGGTACAGGAGCTTACGCCCTAATAGTAAGATGTGAGAAGTTAGAAACTTCGTTGTTCCTGATAGAATTGTAAGTAGGGATGATGTAGCGTGCGCTGTAGTCATTATCAGAAATGAACTTAACAACATACTCTACAGCAAAAGCAGGATCATTGCGCTTGCCTACCAGCAAATACTCCAGGTAGAACAAAGAAATACCTGAATCGAAAGAACCACCGTTGTCTTTACCGATCCATTTTTCGGCAAAGGCTACTACGTCGTCCTTGTTATCTATCAGCCTGTCGTGCAGTTGTTTCAGAGTATAAACTTTCAGGAAGCGGAGACGCTCTACATCGCCTTCGATATCAATATCTGAATTGATACGTGCGCCTGCGCGCTCTGCAATCTTCTGGTCTATTTCTTTCAGCAACTTGCTGTTCACTACATATTCTTTCAGCGTTACGTCTGTCATAGGAGCGTTCTCGTCCAGTATGGCAGGCTTTGCTGTTTTTGGTATTACGTCTTCGAAGAAAGGAGCTGCCTGCTCGCGGGCGGCTTCAGTATTTTTATTGATCGTACCGGAAGCGTCTATATTAAGACTGCTCGATACGTTCTGTTGTACCCTTTCGTTATAGATAGCTGCGGCTACAGGTGCTATGGTATCAGGTGCTACCTTTGGTTGCGGTACTTCTGCTATCGGTGCAGGAGCAACAGGAGCCTGAGGTTTTACTTCGGCCACAGGTGCAGGCTGCGGTGCGACAGGTGGTGTAACTATGTTTACAACAGGTGCTGCAGGTACTTCAAATACCGGTGCAGGTGTTGGCTCCGGAGTCTGTGCTACCTGCGGTGCAAAGTGCTGCGGAGATACCACGAACTCAGTGATCGGAGCTTCCTTCACTGCTTCAACTATTGGTGCTACAGGAGCAGCAACTACAGGAGGAAC